>NZ_JBITLX010000048.1:3605-47384 GCF_044465625.1 Actinoplanes sp. NPDC049599 | reverse complement strand
GCACGAAACCAGCGGCGGTATCCGCACAATGCACTTCTACGTCGACTCGCAGACCAACGCACTAGCCGAAATCGAGTCGCACCTGACGCGGTGGAGGGAGGGTCATTCAAAACCCGGTGCGGTGGTTCTGAAGATCTCCAAGGCGGTGACGGTGCGTAACACGTCGGGGACGTCAGTCATGATCTGGTGGTAGCCGGTCTTGAGGATCTTCCAGTTCTTCAAATGACTGTTCGCGCGTTCGACGGCTGCGCGTAGTCGGTTGACGCTGTAGTTGTAGGACGTCTGCTTGCCGGTCAGTTCCCCACCGGGGGGCTTCTTGTGCGGGGTGATCGGGCCGGTGCCCTGGTAGCCGCTGTCGCCGATCATGCCTGGTCCGCCGGGTGTGAGGTGGTCGGCCCACCGTTGGGCGATGCCGGAGATGAAGAACGCCGCCGCGTCGTGGCGGGCGCTGTTGACGGGTTCGCCCACGTCGGTGACCCGGCCGTCGAGATCAGCGATGACCTGCGCGTTCTGCCCGCACACGTGTTTCTTGCCGGAGAACAGGCCGTGAGAGGACTCGCGTTCGCCGACCGGGGCGACGAACCCGTCGACCAGCACACCCTCGCGGCGGGTCTGCTCCAGACGCTGGTCGACTTCAGGGCGGGTGACCCAGCGCAGGATCGGCTGCAGGATCTGCTGATAGCGGGTGATGGTTGCCTGGGAACAGCCGAACACCTCAGCCAGGACCTCGTCGGGCAGGTTGTGCCGGAGTCCGAACAGTACCGCGATGACCGCCGTGGGCAGCCGCAACACGTGTGGACGCCCGACCGGCGGCTTCTCCCACTCATCGCCGACGATCTCGCGGACCCGGCCGATCAGGTCGGCGAGCCGGCCGGTCGGGAGTCCTGTCATACTTTCGCAGCGCAGCGGCTGGCCCTCGATCAACTTCCTCACAAAAGATGATCTAAAGGATCCCGGCCGCTGCGTCTACTTCAGACAGTCGGCCTCGGGTCGCGGCCACCCTCGAATCTCACTCAACGTGACATCCATGAGTGTCGACCGATTTTTGAATGACCCTCAGGGAAGGCCGCGCGTCGATCGAACCACAGCTCGACCCCGCATTCGAACACATCGGCCACCTCACGCAGTAGCCTGCAACGGATCTCGGCACAGCATGCGCCGGTCAGCCGCAAGTAGCATCACCGTGCGTGACGATGCCTCGCCGACCGCCGCGCACGCTCGGCGGCAAATGAGTGCACTGCCGAAGTTGGGCCAGAAGGATGAGTTCAAAAGGCAATCTCGGGGCACAGAATCGCAACGTGGTGCCTGACCGCGAAGCCCCGACGTTGGAGGAGCTTCAAGTGTTCGCTGCGACGCTTCCCGCTCCAATGGGAGAGCGCCTTCTCGCCAAGGCTCGTCCACTGCCGGCAGCTCCGGAACCCGACACCATCGGTGCGCCCGCACCGATTTATCAGTCATGGTCCGAGTTCCTGGCTCTCACCACGGCGGCGCAGCGTCTGATGTGGTGTCGGTTGAAGGCCAAGACCGCGAACCGCACGCGCCTCATGTCAGGGGCAGCGGCCGGCAGAGTGACTCCAGAAACGGTGTGGGGAGTTCTCGAGGCCGCCGAGGGCCGGTGCACCTACTGCGGTTCACTGCTGTGGAGGGTCGGCCGTCCGGCGCGGATGGCCGACCCGCAGCCTGGGCTCACGTCGGTCGCCGGATCGGGTCACTCGGTCACCTCGTCGCCCGATTCAGCGGGGGAACCAACGACCGCGACAATCTCAGCTGGTCATGCCTCTGGTGCAACACCTGGCCATCCGAGCGCCGAGAAGGAGCGTCGGACCACGGTGCCGTCCGTTGACACGGTAGGTGCCCGAGGACCGGATACACCCGGCCGATGTCGCCCAGAACGATCCACGCCACACCTGCTGGCCGGTCGCCCTGGCGATGGCGCTAAGTCCGACACTGCTTCACCCTCCGCGCCTTCCTCCCGGCAGCAGAGGACGCTCAGTCTTGGCTGGCGAATGAAGCGGACCCGGCCGCGAGCGTCATCGACCGGGTGCTCGCGGGATGGCGAGTGGCGAGCATTGGTCGCAGATGCATTGCGCTCCGAGCTGCTGAGCGCGCTCGTGCTTGGTCTTGTTTACCGCAGTCCTGCGGATCGGGTCGGTCGGATCGTTGCCGTACGCGCGTAAGTAAGCGAGGGCCGCCGCGACCCACCGCGCGTTTCTGATGCGGATGATGTACTCCAGACCACGGGTCTCGAAGGCGCCGAGGTCACCGTTGCACCCGGAACATAGAAGGCCGCGATTGCACTGCCCGCAGCTACCGCGCTCGCAGCACACATGGTCGTGGTCGATGAATAGCGGTGCCGGCCCGCTTCGGGCGGTGTTGTCCGCCCCGAAGGACCGCGATAGGCCGCGGCCGCAGATTGCACAGACTCCACCCTGTGCACGCAGCAGTGCCGAGTACGTCTCCCTCGTCATGCGGTGCCTGACGAGGGGCTCGGTGGGCATGGCGAGGCAGCAGAAGTCCGGCCCCGGCGATTCGATGTGGATCGCAATCGTGGCCGTCAAGTCGATCATGTGCCGCAGTGAGGGCGGTGAAGCTGGCACTGGGACGCGGGTCATTTGGCGAGATGGCATGCGCAGATGATGCCGTCTGGGTACGACACTGGAGGCCTCGGCCGATCCTGCCCTCAATGGTCAGCCGGATCGGTCGTCCCGGCGTGAGGTCAGCGCCTGCACGTCGACAAGAATGGCGATGGCATGATCCCCGTCCCCAGGCGCCACCTCGACGGCTGAGACAGGATGCCAGCCACCTCGGGAACGTGACGCTGTGTAGCGATCGGATCGCGGCAGATCCGGATGCCAGCAGTTACAGCTGAGAAGCCATGAACTTCACTCGACCCGGAATATCAGAATTGGGAAGTGGGTGCCACTCGGCTTCCTCCTGAACCCGAACCGCAAGCCACAGGCACTGAACGCAGCGACGAAATTCCCGGACCGGCAGCAGCCACCCGCCTTCGTCACGGTGGCCAGCGACGGTTGCTGACCGCACGGAGAGCGGCGATCCGCATTTCGGGCAACGATGTGATGGATGCGGCTGCCGGACGTAGCCGCCGGACCCATCGCTCATGAGCAGAACTCTAGCCCGCAACTTCGACAGCCGGGTTGACCTTAGGCAGGAGCCGCACGATCGTCTCGTGCGCACGATCCGCGGCATGACAGTGCGCTCCGCCCAAGATGTCAAGATCTGCGCCGGACCGATTCAGGAGCAACTGCGGCCACCTGGTCACAATCCGAGATGACTCCCTCCGCACTGTGGGACGCTGCCTTCGGTAGTCCGCGCAAGGGACGGGAATTGTTGTTCTGGCCTCCAGCCGGGGAGGTCGCCGATTCTAACCACCCCATGCCGTCGAACCGCCGCAATCCCAGGCGATCGAGGATCCGGGGTTTGTCAGCGGTTGCCGCCAGGTGGGCGAGGTTCTCGAAGTAGCTCCAATAGGTACCGCAACCCCTCGTCCGCTCTTGCTCCGCATATGGCTGCAACTTCTTCCACGCTTCAAGTACTCGGCCGTGGACGTAACTCAAGATCAGCTCACGGTCGGCCGTTGGAAGCACAGCCAGGATCCCATAGTCACCGTAGAGGTGACCAACCCGGTAGACATGCACCCGAGCTTCCAAAGGGAGACCAGAGATGCCGTGGTCGGGAGTGAAGTCGGCTGCCAGGTGGCGCAGAACATAGTCGAGGCTATGCTGAAAGGAGTCAGTCCGGAACTCCGCGTTGAGGCTCATCAGCGTCGTCCTGGTATGTGAATCGCGACTCGTGGAGCGCGTGATCCGATATTGCCGCAACGCCATTGCCGTAGAAACGGCGAGCGCGGTGACGGAAGTCGGCAATGCGATCAATTGCTGGATCGATCCGAGGTCCATGCGATCTCCCGATTGCCTGTCAGCTTCATTCGGAAGGAGCTGGTCACAGGATACAGAGCCCCTGCAAATTGATCACCGAGTCATTGCCATGGAATTAGTTTCGGCGCGGCGAGTGGATTCTTGTCGAGATGATCGAGTGCGCTCATCTCGGCAGATCCGCGCATCCCGCACTCAGCATCTCGGTGCGCGGTGACAGCAACGCGGCGCCGAGAGTCGCGTACATCTGGTTCGATCTCGCGAACGAACCCACGCCCCGCCGGCGGGGCCCGTCGATATCGGCCCGCACCGGCGGCTGTGGATGGAGCGCGGACCGCGCCTCAGGCGTCGCTGACGTGGATGCGGTAGCGCTCCAATGTCTCGTCGAGCACCTCGCCGCCCGGCCGGGACCAGACGTCCTCGGCGAAGACTTCCACCTCGATCGGGCCGGTGTAGCCCGCCGCGTCCACCGCCTCGCGGAAGCGGCGCAGTTCCACGCAGCCCGTGCCCGGCAGGCCCCGGCCGAGCAGTACCCCGGCCGGCAGCGGCGTCACCCAGTCGGCCACCTGGAAGCAGGCGATCCGCCGCTCGCGCCCGGCCCGGGCGATCTGCTCCCAGACCGCGTCGTCCCACCACAGGTGGTACGTGTCGACGACCACCCCGACCGCCTCGGCCGGGTACGGCGCCGCCAGGTCGAGCGCCTGCTTCAGGTTCGCCACCACGCACCGGTCCGAGGCGAACATCGGGTGCAGCGCCTCGATCGCCAGTTGGACCCCGGCGTCCAGTGCGTACGGCACCAGCTCGCCGATCGCCGAGCCCACGTGTGCGCGGGCCGCGTCGACGTCCCGGCTTCCGGCCGGCAGTCCGCCGGAGACCAGCACCAGCGCGGGGGCGCCCAGGGTCGCGGCCTCGTCGATCGCGCGCTTGTTCTCGTCCGCCCAGCCGTTCTGCTGGAAGAAGCCGCCGCGGCACAGCGAGGTGACGGCCAGCCCGTGGTCGCGGGCCAGCGCCGCCGCCCGTGCCACGCCGTACGCCTGGACGTCCTCGCGCCACAGGCCGACGCCGGTCACGCCGGCTGCGGCGCAGCCGGCCATCAGGTCGGGCAGCGGCCAGTGCTTGGTTGTCGCCTGGTTCAGGGAGAAGCGTTTCACGGCTGCGCCACCCCCGCCGTGGTGAAGAACGCCCGGGCCCGGTGCGCGGCGAGTTCCGCGTCCGGCAGCAGCCCGGCCGCGTCGGCCAGGCGTAGCAGCCGCGCCAGGTGCCGCGGTGAGCGGCCGCTCTGCACGCCGCCGACCATCGTGAAGTGGTCCTGGTGGCCGGCCAGCCAGGACAGGAACACGATGCCCGTCTTGTAGTACCAGGTCGGCGTGGCGAACAGGTGGCGGGAGAGCGTCACGGTCGGGGCCAGGATGCGGTCGTACTCCCCGAGGTCGCCCGCGTCCAGGGCCCGCAGCGCCGCGGCGGCCGGCGCCGTGATCGCGGCGAAGATGCCCAGCAGCGCCTCGGAGTGGCCCCGCTCGTCGCCGCGGATGAGGATCGGGTAGTTGAAGTCGTCGCCGGTGTAGAGCCGGACCTCGGCCGGCAGCCGGCGCCGGATCGCCACCTCGAAGTCCTCGTCCAGCAGCGACAGCTTGATCCCGTCGACCCGGCCGGGGTGCGCGGCGATGAGCTCGAGGACCGTCTCGGCGGCCGGGCCCTGCTCGCCGGCTCCCCAGTAGCCGGCGAGCAGGGGGTCGAAGGCCGGGCCCAGCCAGTGCAGGATCACCGGCTGGTCGGCGTCGTCGAGGAGCCGCCCGTAGACGTCCAGGTAGTCCTCGGCCGTGCGGGCCGTGGCGGCCAGGTGCCGGCTGCACATCAGCACCGGGGTCGCGCCGGCCTCCTGCACGTCGGCGAGCTGCTCGCCGTAGGCCTTGCGGATGTCGTCCAGCGACGCCGGGCCGGGCGGGAGCTGGTCGGTGGCGACGCCGGCGGCGATCGTGCCACCGGCCGCCGCCGCCTCGCGCGACGAGCGGCGGATCAGCTCGCGGGCCGCCGGGTAGTCCAGGCCCATGCCGCGCTGGGCGGTGTCCATCGCCTCGGCCACGCCGAAGCCGTGCGCCCACAGGTGGCGGCGGAAGGCCAGGGTGGCGTCCCAGTCCACCGCCGGGGGCGCGCCGGGCACGTTCTCGGCGGCCGGGTCCGCGACCACGTGGGCGGCGGCGTAGGCCACCCGGCCGGTGAACGGTGCGCCGGGCGTGGCCCACTGCGCGCCGGCCCCGGAGAGCGTCAGCGGCCCGTCGGGCAGGTGCACGGTGCGGCTCACTGCGTCAGCTCCGGCACCTCGACGCGGCGGCCCTCGCGGGCCGACCGCAGGCCGAGCTCGGCCAGTTGCACGCCGCGCGCGCCGGCCCACAGGTCCCAGGTGTACGGGGCGTCCTCGGCGACGTGCCGCAGGAACATCTCCCACTGCGCCTTGAAGCCGTTGTCGAACTCCTCGTTGTCCGGCACCTCCTGCCACTGGTCCCGGAACGAGTGGGTCAGCGGCAGGTCCGGGTTCCACACCGGCTTGGGGGTGGTGGACCGGTGCTGGATGCGGCAGTTGCGCAGGCCCGCGACCGCACTGCCCTCGGTGCCGTCCACCTGGAACTCGACCAGCTCGTCGCGGTTCACCCGGACCGCCCAGGAGGAGTTGATCTGCGCGACCATGCCGCCGTCGAGCTCGAAGATGCCGTACGCGGCGTCGTCGGCGGTGGCCTCGTAGGGCTCGCCCTGCTCGTCCCAGCGTTGCGGGATGTGCGTGGTGACGTGCGCGGTGACGGCGCGGACCGGGGCGAAGAGCTGCTCCAGCACGTAGTGCCAGTGCGGGAACATGTCGACCACGATGCCGCCGCCGTCGGCCGCCCGGTAGTTCCAGCTCGGACGCTGGGCGGTCTGCCAGTCGCCCTCGAAGACCCAGTAGCCGAACTCGCCGCGTACCGAAAGGATCCGGCCGAAGAAACCGCCGGAGATGAGGCGTTCCAGCTTGCGCAGGCCCGGCAGGAAGAGCTTGTCCTGCACGACGCCGTGCTTGACGCCGGCCGCGTCGGCGGCCCTGGCCAGCTCGACCGCGCCGTGCAGGGTGGTCGCGAGCGGCTTCTCGGTGTAGATGTGCTTGCCGGCCTCGATCGCCAGGCCGATGGCCTTCTCGCGCTCGCTGGTCACCTGCGCGTCGAAGTAGACCTGCATATCGGTGCGGGCCAGCGCCGCGCCCAGGTCGGTGGTCCAGTCGGTGAGGCCGTGGCGGCCGGCCACGTCGCGCAGTTTGGCCTCGCTGCGCCCGACGAGCAGCAGCTCGGGCCAGAGCACCGAGCCGTCCCGCAGCGGCAGCCCGCCGCTCTCCCGGATGGCGAGCAGGGAACGGACCAGGTGCTGGCGATAGCCCATCCTCCCGGTGACACCGTTCATGACGATCCCGATCGGGACACGAGCGGACATGGGCCGACCCCCTAGGTAAGCGCTTTCCTGGCAGGTTACCGGCGCGCACACACCGCAGGCAAGCGGTTGCTCCCGGCCGTTGATGGGCTAGTCTTCTCCGCGTGGCGACTCTGGCTGATGTCGCGCGGCGGGCGGGGGTCTCGACCGCGACCGTTTCCCGCATCATCAACAACAGCCCCAAACCCGTGGCCGCGGCGCTGCGCGAGCGGGTGCTGGCGGCCGTCGCCGAGCTGCAGTTCGTGCCGAACGCCAACGCGCAGCAGCTGGCCCGGGCGGACCGCACCGCCGTCGGGGTGATCGTGCACGACGTCTCCGACCCGTACTTCGCGGAGATCACCCGGGGGCTGCAGCGGGTCGCCACCGACCACGGCCGGCTGGTCATCATCTGCAACAGCTACCGCGACCCGGAACGCGAGCTGGCGTACGTGGACCTGCTGCACGCCCACCAGACCGCGGCGATCGTGCTGGCCGGCTCCGGCTACGTCGACGCGCCGATCACCGCCCGGATGGACGGCAAGCTGCGGCTCTACCAGAGCACCGGCGGGCGGGTCTCGGTGATCGGCCGGCACGAGCACGCCGGCGACGCCGTGGTGCCGGAGAACGAGCCCGGCGGCTACCTGGCCGGCGACGCGCTCTACCGGCTCGGGCACACCGCGATCGGCGTCATCGCCGGGCCGCGGCACCTGACCACCACCACCGACCGCCTCGCCGGGCTGCGCCGCGCCGCCAAGGAGCACGGCCACCGGCTGGGCACCCGGCAGGTGGTCTACGCCGACTTCGACCGCAACGGCGGCGCGGCGGCCACCGCGACCCTGCTCGCGCAGAACCCGGGCCTGACGGCGCTGGCCGCGCTGAACGACTCGATGGCCGTGGGCGCGCTGGCCTGCCTGCGGGAACGCGGCATCGACGTGCCCGGCGAGATCAGCCTGATCGGCTTCGACGACATGCCGATCTCGGTCGACGTGACGCCGCCGCTGAGCACCGTACGGCTGCCGCTGGAGGAGATCGGCGTCCGCGCCATGTCGCTGGCGCTGCGCGAGGGTGACCGCGACGGCCCGCTGGTGGAGCACGCGGCCGCGAAACTGGTGCTGCGGGGCACCACCGCCCCGCCGCGCGGCGGGCGCTGATCAGACGGCCAGCCGGTCCGCCTCCCGGGAGTCGACGTCCTGCGTGACGCCGCAGTTGGTGCACTGCAGGTAGTAGCGGGCCGGGCGCACCGGGAACAGCGGGATGAAGAACAGGCTGAATTTGGTCGTGCGCTTGATCAGCACCTGCGCCACCGTGGCGCCGCAGTAGGCGTGCAGCAGGGTCGGCGCCGCGATGCGGCGGTCCGAGGACTTGAAACCGAAGATGAGGAACACGGGGACGACGGTACCCAGCCGGCGCATTCTCATACCCCGGCGAGCGAAAGGACGTGACCGTGCGGGTCGAGGTGGAGAGCGACACCCCGCTGTGGTTCGGGCCCGGTTCCCCGGTCCGGGCGGCCTCGGCGATCGCGGCGTTCGGCGACGGCTGGCTGGTCGCCCAGGACGACGCCACGCACGCCGCCTGGCTGCGGCCGGACGGCGTCACGGCGGTCCGGGTGCTCGACCCGGTCGGCGGGCACGACACATTCAGCTCCGCCGCGGGCACCAAGCACCTGAAGCCCGACTTCGAAGCGGCGGTCACCGTCGACGACGGCGTGCTGCTGCTCGGCTCCGGCTCCACCGCGGCCCGGATGCGCGCCGCGCTGGTGACCGCGCCCGGCACCGTGCGGATCGTGGACCTGACGCCGGTCTACCACCGGATCGCCGCAGCGCTCGGCCTCCCGGTGGACCGGCTCAACCTGGAGGGCGCGGCGCGGATCGGCGACCGGCTGCGCTGGTTCCAGCGCGGCAACTCGGCCGCCGGGGTGCCGTCCGCGGCGGTCGACGTCAACCTGTCGGCCCTGCTCGCCGCGGCCGCGCCCGAGGTGGGCAGCGCACGGCGGTACGACCTCGGCGCGGTGCGCGGGGTGGCGCTGGCGGTCACCGACGCGGTGGCGCTGCCGGACGGCCGGATGCTGGTCTCCGCCGCCGCCGAGGACACCCCGAACGCGGTCGACGACGGGCCGGTGGTGGGCGCCGCGCTCGCGCTGCTGGACGACGACCGGGTGCTCGCGGTCGCCGCGGTGCCCGGCGGGCCGCACAAGATCGAGGGTCTGGCCGTCCGGCGCGTCGGGCCCGCCGGGGTGTCCCTGATCGCGGTCGTGGACGCCGACGACCCCGACGCGGCCTCCGGCCGGCTGGACCTGCGCGTGACCTGGTGACGGCCGGCCGGCCGGGACGAGGCAGCATGGGGGCATGGCGACGATATTGGTGACCGGGTCCAGCGACGGCATCGGACGGCAGACCGCGAGCACGCTCGCGGCGGACGGGCACCGGGTGGTGCTGCACGCCCGCAACGCCGCACGGGCGGAGCAGGCACAGGCGGCGGTGCCCCAGGCGGTGGCCGTGGTGCGCGGCGACCTGACCTCGCTGGCCGAGACCCGGCAGCTGGCCGAGCAGGCCGCCGCGGCCGGGCCGTACGACGTGGTGATCCACAACGCCGGAGTGGGTGGCGGGCAGCGCGAGCCGGTCCGGACCGCCGACGGGCTGGAGCGGATCTTCCAGGTCAACGTGCTGGCGCCGTACGTGCTGACCGCGCTGGTGCCCTGGCCCGCCCGGCTGGTCTACCTGACCTCCGGGCTGGAGGCCGACGGGGTCCCGCGGCTGGACGACCCGCAGTGGGAGCACCGCGCCTGGGACGGCATGCAGGCGTACAGCGACTCGAAGCTGTACGACGTGATGCTGGCGTTCGCGGTCGCCCGGCGCCGGCCGCAGGTGCTCAGCAACGCGGTCGACCCCGGCTGGATCCGTACCCGGATGGGCGGGCCGGGCGCGACCGACGAGCTGCCCGCCGGCGCCGAGACCCAGCTCTGGCTGGCCACCAGCGACGAGCCGGCGGCCACGGTCACCGGCCGCTACCTCAAGCGCCGCCGGGAGCTGCGGGCGAATCCGGCCGCGTACCGGGAGGACCTGCAGGAGCGGTTGCTGGCGGTCTGTGCCGAGCTGTCCGGGGTCACGCTGCCGGCCTGAGCCCGGCCGAGCGGACCGGAGCGGGGTGACGGAGAATCATCGACCATGAGTGATCAATCCCCCGCCCGGGTCCGCGACCTCGACATCGTCGTCTACGGCGCCTCCGGCTTCGTCGGGGAGCTGACCGCCGGGCACCTGGCCCGGCACGCCCCGGCCGGCACCCGGATCGCGCTGGCCGGGCGGTCCGCCGAGCGGCTGGCGGCGGTCGCCGGGCGGCTCGGCGTGGACTGGCCGGTGCTGGTGGCGGACGCCGCCGACGAACCGGCCCTGGCCCGCCTCGCCGCCGCCGCGCACGTCGTGATCACCACGGTCGGCCCGTACGCCAAGTACGGCCGCGCCCTCGCGCACGCCTGCGCCGCGGCCGGCACCGACTACGTCGACCTGACCGGCGAGGTCATCTTCGCGCGGGCCAGCGCGGACGAGAACCACGAGCTGGCCCGCGCCACCGGCGCCCGGATCGTGCACTCCTGCGGCTTCGACTCGATCCCGTCGGACCTCGGGGTGCACGTGCTGTGGGAGCGGGTGCGGGCGGACGGCGCCGGCGAGCTGACCGCCACCACGCTGGTGGTGACCAGCATGAAGGGCGGGATCAGCGGCGGCACCATCGACTCGATGCGGCACCAGCTGGACGTGACGAGGAAGGACCCGGCGCTGCGGCGGCTGGCCGCGAGCCCGTACTCGCTGAGCCCGGCGCTCGCCGACGAGCCGGAGCTGGGCCGCCAGGACGACCTGGTCACGCTGCGCGCCGCGGAGGTCGACCCGGCGCTGCGCGGCAGCCTGGCCCCGTTCGTGATGGCGTCCTACAACTCCCGGGTGGTGCGGCGCAGCAACGCGCTGCGCGGCTTCGCGTACGGCCGGGCGTTCCGCTACCGCGAGGCGATGAGCGTGGGCACCTCGCCGCTGTCGCCGGTGCTCGCCGCCGCCACCAAGGCCGGCCTCGGCGCGCTGGTGCTGGGCCTGTCGGTGCCGCCGACCCGGTGGCTGCTGGACCGGTTCCTGCCCAAGCCCGGCGAGGGCCCGGATCAGCGATCCCGTGAGCAGGGGCACTTCACGGTCGACCTGTTCACCACGACCAGCACCGGGGCGCGCTACACGGCCCGGGTCCGGGCCAAGGGCGATCCCGGGTATGCGGCCACCGCCGTCATGCTCGGCGAGTCCGCGCTGGCCCTGGCGCTGGACCGGGAGCGGCTGCCGGACGTGCCGGGCGGCGTGCTGACCCCGGCCACCGGGATCGGTGACGCGCTGGTCGAGCGGCTGCGCGCGGCCGGTGTGGAGATCTCCGCCCGGCCCCGCACACCCTGACCCGGAAAATTCGCCAAGTCGGCCCCCACGCAGGTCCGCGCTGGCGATAGTGAGGATGCGGACGGCGCGGGGCCGCCCGCGAGGGGGACCCGTCCCGCCTGACCTGCAGCGAAAGAAGTACGGCATGACCACGGCAACCGAGTCGGGCAAACCGAGCCGGGGGCGGCCCACGTTCGCCGACCTCAGCGTCAACGTCAAGGTGCTGTCGGCGGTGGCCGTCGCGGCCCTGGTCGCCCTGTTCGTCGGGATCAACGGCATCCGCTCGCTCAGTGAGGCCAGCGACTCCGCGCAGCTCATCTACCGCAGCAACGTGGCCAGCATCAAGGCGATCGGCGACGTCAAGACGGCGGTGACCCAGGCCCGGGTCGACCTGTCCAACCAGGCGCTGTCCCCGGACGACGCCTCCGTCACCAAGTTCACCCAGGGTTTCATCGCCGACCTGGACGCCTTCAGCACCGCGATGAAGGCCTATCGCGACAGCGGGCCGGCCGGTGATCCGGCCGTCATCAACAGCCTGCAGACGACCTGGACGTCGTACATCAAGGTCGCGCAGGACGAGATGCTCCCGGCCGGGGTACGCAACGACCTGGCCGGCTGGGCGTCGATCCGCGACGCCAAGGCGCTGCCCCTGCTCACCACGATTTACCAGGACCTGGCGACGCTCGACAAATCCGAGACGGCCGACGCGGCCAAGAACGCCGCCGCGGCCAAGTCGGGCTACGAGTCCAGCCGGCTGACGGCGATCGTCTCGCTGATCGTCGGGATCCTGCTGGCGCTGGCCCTGGGCGCGCTGGTGGCCCGCCGGATCGTGCAGGCGCTCACCAAGGTCAAGGTGGTCTGCGAGGCGCTGGCGGCCGGCGACCTCACCAGGACCAGCGGGCTCACCTCGCGCGACGAGCCGGGGCAGATGGGCCAGGCGCTCGACGCCGCGGTGGGCCGGCTGCGCCACACGGTGACCACCATCGACGGGTCCGCCTCCTCGCTGGCCAGCGCCTCGGAGCAGATGACCGGCACGGCCACGCAGATCGCCACGTCGGCCGAGGAGACCTCCGCGCAGGCCCAGGCCGTGTCCGCCGCCGCCGAGCAGGTCTCGCGCAGCGTCGAGACGGTCTCGGCCGGCAGCGAGGAGATGGGCGCGTCGATCCGGGAGATCTCGCAGAACGCCACCGAGGCCGCCCGGGTCGCCGAGGAGGCGGTCACCGTCACCGCCGCGACCTCGGCCACCATGGGCAAGCTCGGCGAGTCCTCGGCCGAGATCGGCAACGTGATCAAGGTGATCACCTCGATCGCCGAGCAGACCAACCTGCTGGCGCTCAACGCCACCATCGAGGCCGCCCGCGCGGGCGAGATGGGCAAGGGCTTCGCCGTGGTCGCCTCCGAGGTCAAGGACCTGGCCCAGGAGACCGCCCGGGCCACCGAGGACATCTCCCGCCGGGTGCAGGCGATCCAGGACGACACCAACGGCGCGGTGACCGCGATCGAGGGCATCTCCGCGGTGATCGCCCGGATCAGCGACTTCCAGACCACCATCGCCTCGGCCGTGGAGGAGCAGACCGCGACCACCGCCGAGATGAACCGCAGCGTGTCCGAGGCGGCCACCGGCTCCGGGGAGATCGCGCAGAACATCACCGGGGTCGCCGAGGCGGCCCGGCTGACCAGTCAGGGCGTCTCGGACACCCAGCAGGCCACGGCCGAGATGGCCCGGATGTCGACCGAGCTCAGCAGCCTGGTCGCCACGTTCCGGTTCTGAGCCCGGGCTCCTCAGGCCCGGCCGGCGCAGGCCACGCAGGTGGTGGCGAACGGCCGGGCCGCGAGGCGCTCCCCCGGGATCGGCTCACCGCACTTCTCGCAGCCGCCGTAGGTGCCGGCGGCCGAGCGGGCCAGGGCGTCGTCCAGGTCGGCGACACGCCGGCGGCCGGCGGCGAGCAGGGCGGTGAGCTGGGCCCGTTCGAAGGCGATGGTGCTGCCCTCCGGGTCGTGCTCGTCGTCGGCGTTCGAGGAGCGCGAGGCCTCGAAGACCTCCAGCAGGTCCTGATCCAGCCGCTGCACCTGGGCCCGCGCCTCGGCCCGCAGGCGCCGCAGGGTGTCGTCGCGCTCCATCTCCCGACGATACGGCCGCTCAGCCGCGGAACGGCCCGCGCACGCAGTACGTGATGCCGTCGGTGAGCACCCCGGCCGGGCCCCGTTGCGAGGAGAAGTAGAGCCGGTCGCCGCGCGGGCTGAACGCCACCCCGCACAGCTCGGAGGAGTCCTGGCCGGTCACCCGCAGGAACGGCGACACCCGGCCGGCGGGCGTGACCAGGCAGATCTCCATCGAGCCGCCGTCCTCGGCCACGTACAGGTCGCCGCCGGCCGACCCGGTCAGGTTGTCCACGCCGGTCAGCGGCGGCGGGCCGGCACCGGCCAGGTTGTCGTCGTAGGTCAGCCGGTAGCGGCCGGCCTTGAGGTCGACCTGCCAGATCCTGCCGTCGCCCTTGGTGGTGAACCAGACGATGTCACCGGCGTAGTAGCAGCCCTCGCCGCCGTGGAAGACCTTCGCGGCGGCCACCTGGTGCCGGGTGCGCACCGGCGTGCCGCCCGGATCGGGCACCCGCTTCCAGGTGAAGGCGCCCGAGGTGCCCGGGCCGCCGCACAGCACCTCCAGCCGGCCCGCCGCCAGGTCCGGCCAGCGGTGCGGGACGAACCGGTAGAACCGGCCGTCGGGCTCGTCCTCGGTCAGGTATACGACCCGGCGGACCGGGTCGGCGGCCGCGGCCTCGTGCCGGAAGCGGCCCATCGCGGGCCGGGCCACGGCGGCGCCGCCCCTCGGGTACGTCTCGAAGACCTTGCCCCGGTCGATCTCCTCGCAGGACAGCCAGGTCCGCCAGGGCGTGCCGCCGCCGGCACAGTTGCCGGTGGTGCCGGCCAGGATGCGCCGGGCCGCGGTCACCCGCCCGTCGGCGCCGAACCGGATCATCGAGGCGCCGCCGCGTCCCGGGGCGGGCACCTCGGAGTTGGAGACGTAGATCCAGCCGTCGCCGTCCGGGAAGGTGGCGCCGCCGTCCGGTGCGTCGTGCCACCGGTAGCTCGTACCGGTGACCCGCCGCCCGGAGCGGGCCACGACGCTGCTGGTGAATCCCTCCGGCAGCCGGATCCCGTGGCTGTCCGCCGCGCACAGCGGCCCGTAGGGCCCGGCGCCGGAGCGGGCCACGGCGTAGGCCGCCGACCAGCCGGTGAACGGCAACGCCACGGCGCCCGCGCCGAGCGCGGTCACCCGCAGCAGACTTCGACGGTCCATCCCGACAGCATACCTAGATATGGTGTAATTCCGGCAATTCGCTCGGGGCCTACACTGCACTGCTGTGGATGACCTTGCGCATGCCCGGGCGCTCCGCGACCAGCTCGGCGAGACCTTCTGCCTGACCTATGTGAAGGGCGTGGACGCGGAGGCGGCGCTGCGGCGGCTGGGCGGCTGCCCGGACACCGTCCGGACGCTCCCGGACGGCGACGTGGCCGGGCCGCCGCTCGCCGTGGCCCTGGCGCTGGGCACCTGGTCGGTGGTGATCGAGCCCGGCGGGACGCGGGGCGCAGACCACGCGCTGCTGGAAGTGGCCTCGCGGGGCACGGCGGCGGTCTCGGTGCTGCGCCACGACCAGGCCGCGGCCCATTTCGGGTACGCCGTCGACGGCGCCACGGTCACCGGCTTCGACCCCGGCTACCCGGCCGAGGAGACGATCTGGGGCGCGGACCCGCAACTGCTGCGCCCGCTGATGGACGCCCTCGGGCTGCGGCCGCCGTCCGACGAGTCACAGAGCGCCTGGCAGGACGCCGAGGCCCGGGCGATCGTGCTGGCCCAGCGGATCACCGGGGTCCGGCTGCCCGACCGGCCGCTGGCGGCCGCCCGGGTCGCGGCCGAGCTGGAGCCCTGGTTCGTCGTCCCGGCCGGCGGGGCGGACCTGCTGCGCGCCGGCCGGCGCACCCCGTTCGCCGCGGAGCTGCTGGCGGCCGCGGAGGCCGCGGCCCCGGACGTGCAACGGGCGGTCGCGGTCGCGGAGGTACGCCGCCAGGCCGCCGTGCTGGGCGTCGCGGACTCCCCCGGTCTCGTGGCGGCGCTGACCGCCGGCGCCCCGGTGGCCCCGGACTCGCCGCTGGGTCATCGGGTGCGCGGCTGGCTGGCAACCGGCGACCGCCCGGAGCTGCGCTGGTTCCTCGGCGCCCTGCGCGGCGTGCTGGGCGCGGACCCGCGGGTGGCGGTGCTGGCGGCGCTGAAGCCGTACGCGTCGGCTCTGCCCGGCCTCGCCGACGAGCCGGCCCGTGCCGCCGTCCTGGCCGCGCTACGCGACCAGGCTCGCTGACGTCCGGCCGAGCCGGGCGGTGATCGCGCGCAGCGCCGCGATCGTCTCCCGGTCCCGGTCGGGGTCGTCCTCGGTCGGCCACGCGCTGCACTTGACGATCACCACGTCGGCCGCCGGATCGACGAACAGGTACTGGCCGTGCACCCCGAGGCCGGTGAACGCGCCGCCGTCCAGGGTCCACCACTGGTTGGCGTAGCCGTAGTGGTCGTAGCCGCTCGGGCCGAGCGCCCCGATCGCCAGCCCCGGCACGTCACGGACACCGGTGCGGCGGACCCAGTCGCGCGGGATGAGCTGCTCGCCGTCCAGCACGCCGTCGCGGGCCATCAGCAGCCCGAGGCGGGCCACGTCGCGCGCGGTGGCGTTGAACGAGCCGCCGCCGATCGCGGTGCGCGGCCGCGAGCGGGAGAGCCAGTAGTAGGCGTCCCGGTCCGCGCCGAGCCGGCGCCACAGCCGGTCGGCGGCGTACGCGGCCAGCGACATGCCGGTGGCGGCCTCCAGCACCCAGCCGATGAGCTGAGCGTCCATGGTGGAGTAGTTGAAGCGCTCACCCGGCTCGGCGGTGCGGCGGGCGGACCGCAGCACGTCCACCACGCTGCCGCGGCCCAGGCAGGCCTCCTCGAAGCGCTTGATGTCCGTGCCCGGCACGTCCCACGCCTCGAGGTCACCCACGCCGCTGCTCATCGCGAGCAGGTCGGCGAGGGTGGCGGCCTCGTAGGCGGTGCCGGCGAAGTCGGGGCGGTAGTCCACGACCCGGTCGGTCAGGCTGCCGATCGCCCCCTCGGCCAGCGCGATGCCGACCAGCATCGAGGTCAGCGACTTGGACAGGGAGAAGAGCTGGAAGCGGGCGCGCGGGCCGGCGAACGTGCCCGGGTACGTCTCGTGCACGAGCTCACCGCGGTGCAGCACGACGAAGGCCGTGGTGTAGGTCCGGCGGTGCAGGTCGGCCAGGCTGAGCCGCCGGCCGTCGAAGTCGTAGGTCAGCTCCAGCGGCCCGGCCCGGCCCGGCAGCGGGCGGTGCACCGGGCCGCGGGCGACCCGCTCGGTCGGCAGCAGCCAGTTCATGTGGGTGAAGGTCCACTCGTTGAACGGGCGCTGCATGATCAGGTCACCCTGGCGCTCCCACCAGGAGGAAGCCGGCTGAACGTGCTGATGGTCGATGACACTGGTCATGGCAGCCCCCGCTGTCCGATCCACGGTGCGTACGCGATACGTAACGCCTCGGACATGACTACGGAGTGGATCGGCGAATCGTTCGGCGCTTCCGCCTGACTTTTTCCCCGGCGCCGGCCCGCCCTGGTCAGCGCGCCGCATCGGCTTCCACCTCGGCGTCGTCGAGCCAGATGTGCGCGATCTCGAGGAACCGGCCGGCCTTGAGGTGATCCGGGCGGTCGGCGGGTTCGAGCGCCGCGGCGACCACGGCCATGCCGTCGCGCAGCTCGGCGATCAGCTCCGCGAGCGGCCGCGACGGCGCCGGCGGCACCCGGCGGTCGTGCACGGCCCGGCCGATCCGCCACAGGCGCTCACCCGCCCAGCCGGCGGCCGGCACCACGACGGCGAGCACCCCCGGGCGGGTCGGATCCGGCACCAGGAGCAGCGTCGTGGCGCTCAGCGCGACCATCAGCGCGAAGTTCACGATCGCCCAGTTCTCCGGGCGCCGGTCCAGCGCCGGGGGCAGTCCGAGCGCGTGGGTGGCGTTCCAGAGACCGGCGGTCGCGAGCTGCAACGCCCCGACGACGGCCGGGTCGGCGCCGGACCCGGACAGCCCGGCGTGCTGGCGGTCGACGGCGGCCCGCTCCGCCGTGAGCGCGAGATCCCGGACCTGTTCCGCGAGGCCGGTCATCACCCGGCCGCCCGCTCCGGCGCGGACAGCCAGATCTCCAGGGCCAGGATCGCGACGCAGACGTCACGGTCGGCAGCGCTCAGCGCGGCCAGCCGGGCGTCCCGCCACCGCAGCCGGTCGAAGGCGGCCGCGGTCGGCCGGCCCGCGGACCTCTCGCGCATCAGCGCGGTCAGTTCGCCGCGCGCCAGCCGCAGCAGGGCCAGGGTCTCGCCCGCCGCGCCCACCCCCGGCGGGGGCGTGACCGCCGGCGCCGATCGTGAGCGGGCCAGCCGGCGCCGGCCGACCCTCCGGTCGACGGCGTTGAGCAGCCGGAAGAACGGGAACGCGAGCCCGAACAGCACCACCGGCAGGGTGATCGTGGCGGCCCAGCCGCCCGGCAGCCCGGCCACCTCGCCGAGCAGGGTGGACACCGCCCAGATCGCGCCGCCCATCAGCAGCACGCTCAGCGCGGACCGGGCCCCGCGGCCGAGCCCGCCGGTGGCCCGGACCACCTGGTACCGGGCACCCCGCAGCCAGTCGCGGGCCTCGGCGGCGCGCGGATGGTCGCTGCCGGCGGTCAGCACCGCCAGGCGCGCCTCGGCAGTCTCCAGCAGGTGGCCGGCCCGGGCGAGCCGGGACGGCAGGCGGTGACCCTCCACAGCACGAGGGTCACACGGGAGCGCAACCGCCCGGCCGGCGCTCAGCGGGCCAGCGGCAGCGCCACGTGCGACACCCCGAGCCGGACGCCGACCGTGGTGCCGGCCGGGTAGCGCAGGGTGTGGTCGCGTTCGGTGGAGATGAGCACCAGGCCGATCCGGTGACCGGGCGCGAAAACGTGATCCTGGGTCTGCAGGTCCCAGCTGAACGGGTAGGTCCTGCCGGGCCGCACCGGGGTGGTGTGCGACGGCGAGAGCCGGTTGCGCACGTCCAGCCAGCCCCGGGTGACGATCTCCGACCCGGTGCGCACGGTCACGTACTCCCGGCGGGTGAAGCAGCCCGGGTCCTCCGGGATGCCGGGGCCGACGCAGTCCTGCACGCCCGGCAGCGAGCGCAGCCCGGCGAACCGGTCGGCGGGCCCGTAGTCGACCAGCAGCGCGGTCAGGTACGGCGACGCCCCGGCCAGATCGGCCCGGACCGTCACCCTCGGCGTGCCGGACAGCCGGGTCTCGCGGGTCAGCGGCTCGGACAGGTACGCCAGCCGGTTCTCCTTGACGGTCAGCTCGTTGTCGGCCAGCTGCTCGGCGGTCTGCGTGGGATCGTCCACGAACGACTCCCGGAGGCCCGGCCCGGTGGGCGTGCCGCGCAGCGTGCCGCCCGTACCGAAGAACATCGGGGTCGTCCGGGTGCCCGGCACCGGCCAGGACCGCGAGGTCCGCCACACGGTCGGCGCCACCTCGACGTCGGCCATCGGCTCCCGCATGATCCCGGTGTCGATCTTGTACAGCCAGAAGTCGAACCAGCGGTGCAGCGTGCTGAGCCACTCGGCCCGCCGGACGTTGAACGGGTCGGTGTGCGCCGCCTGGTGCAGCCAGATCTTGCGCGGCACGTGCCGCTTCGCCAGCGCGTCCCACCACTGCCCGGCCTGCCCGGTGCGGACGTTGTCGTCGTGCAGCCCGTGCACGAGCAGCACGCTCGCGCGCACCTTGTCCACGTCGCGCAGGTAGTTCCGCTCGGCCCAGTAGGCGCTGTAGTCGCCGGTCTCGCGGTCCTGGCCGCGTTCCAGCGCCGCCGTCACGCCGGCGCAGACCTCCGGGTTCTCCCGGGTCAGCACCGCCTTGGCGAGCACGTCGGTGTCCTCACCCTGGAACCCGCCCGGTGCGACCACGCCGCCGTTGGCCCGGTAGTAGTCGTACCAGCTGGAGATCGCGGCGATGGGCACGATCGTCTCCAGCCCGCGCACGCCGGTGGCGGCGACCGCGTTGGGCAGCGTGCCGTTGTAGGAGACGCCGATCATCCCGGTCCGCCCGGTCGACCAGCCGGCCCGCACCGGCGCGCCGGCCTCGTCGACGGCCGTGGCGCGGCCATTGAGCCAGTCGACGACGGCCTTCATGCCGAGGGTCTCGTTGCGCCCGCCGGAGGTGGGACAACCGTCGGAGCCGCCGCTGCCGAGGCTGTCGGCGAAGACCACGGCGTAGCCGCGCGGCACGAAGTAGTTGTCGAGGTACCCGGCGAAGGTCACGGTCTCGGCCGCCCGGTCGGCGTCGCTCCCGCCGCCGCGGCGCGCGCCGGCCGCGTCGCGGTCGATGTCGTCATGATTCGGTACGTCGTTGAGCCCGGCGAAGTAGGGACTGCCCTGGAAGATCACCGGGACCTTCCGGCCGTCCCCGGTCCGCGGCCGGATGATCCGTACGGCGACCCGGTCGGGCGTGCCGTCGGCGTCACTGTCCACCGAGGTCTGCACCCACACCCGCTCGCGGACGGCCTGGGTGTAGTCGTAGACCGGCTCGGTGCCGGCGGCGGGCGCCGGCGCGGCCTGCGCGACAGCCGCACCGGCGGCCACGGTGAGCAGGGCGGCGCCGGCGGTCAGAGCCCGCACCAGGAATCGGACGGATCGCATCGAGGACGCCTCCGGCGCTCGGGGACCAGACGGTGGGACGACCCTATCGCCTCCGGTCGATGCGCAGGGGCCCGGTCCACCCCGGACTCCCGCGGCACGCGTCGGTGGCAGGCAGCGCGACGTCGCGCTGCCTGCCACCGAACCGCGATCAGTTGTCGCAGGCCACCTTGTTGCCGTCGGGGTCCAGCTTCTGCCGGTCCGCCGCGGCCACCGTGAGCGGCAGGAAGCCGCGCTCGGTCAGCCACGCGCACTTGTCCTTGGTGCCCGGCGGGAACGTCCACGGCACGCACTGGGTGATCTCGCCGTAGTTGTGGTCGCAGCCGTCCACGTTGGGCCGGACGTACCGGGTCTTGGTCGGTGACGGCAGCGGCTTGAGCGGCTTCACCCCCGGCTGGCCGGCGAAGTTCTGCACGAACGGCTCGGCCACCGGCCCGCCCGGAGCCGCCGGCGACGAGGACGCCGCGGTGGCCGCGGCAGGCGGTGCCGCCGGGTCGGCCGGTGCGCTCGCGGCGAGCCGCGGCCAGGTGCTGTCGGTGGGCCGGGGCGCCGGCGCGACCGGCCCGGCCGCCGGGGAAGCGTCCCGCTCCCCCGGCGCCGCGACCAGCCAGACGCCGGCGGCCAGCACGCCGAGCACCCCCAGCACGATCAGGGTACGGCGCGCCCCGCTCACTTGACCTGCACCCACTGCGCCACCGACGGGACCCCGTTGGTGCCGACCACGTAGAGCATGTACCAGCCGGGCGGGGCCAGGTTGGGGTTGCTCGTCAGGTTCAGGCCGATCGTGGTGCCGGTGACCGTCATCGGCAGATCCACGTACCGCTGGTTGGGGTCGCTGGAGTGGGTCACGGCCTCCGGGCGGATCAGCGCGGCCTTGAGGATCGGGCCGTCCACGGTGATCTGCTTGCTGGTGCCGTACGCCCACTGGTCGCCCGCCACCGAGAGGATCTGCGGCCGGCCGCCCTTGAACAGGTACGGCGGGGAGTACACCGAGATCCGCATGTCGAACGTGCCGTCGCCGGGGTTGTCGCCGACGGCCATGACCCGGCCGTCCGGCAGCAGGAACGCC
The DNA here is from genome assembly GCF_044465625.1 of Actinoplanes sp. NPDC049599. Classification (NCBI taxonomy): domain Bacteria; kingdom Bacillati; phylum Actinomycetota; class Actinomycetes; order Micromonosporales; family Micromonosporaceae; genus Actinoplanes; species Actinoplanes sp. NPDC049599. The sequence goes on along the minus strand of NZ_JBITLX010000048.1, from coordinate 25,865 downwards.
GACGAGTGGTAGCCGCGCGGCACCGGGTCGGTGGCCATGCCCGGGGTGAAGGTGTTGGTCGCCGGGTTGAACATGGACGCCTCGTACACCGGGTCGGCCCGGTTGTGCAGGGCGCCGCCGGTCTCGAAGACCTTGCCGTCGGGCAGCAGCACCGCGGACACGTACATCTTGCCCTGCGCGGCGGTCTGCGGGACGCCGCCGGTCATCGTGCCGCCGGGCAGCGGCGGGCCGGGCTGGTACACCGGCGTCGCCTGCTTGAGGTCGATGAGGTCGGTGAGCCGGTTGGCGTCCGGGTTGCTGTCGATGTTGCCGCCGCCGAGCGTCAGCACCCGCTGGTCCTGTGCCGGTGGCAGCAGCACGCTCATCGACTGGTCCCGCTGGTCCTTGTTCTGCAGGCCGGTGACCGGGGTGATGGTGTTGGCGCCGTAGTCGTAGATGGACGCGCCCGAGCCGGGCAGGCCGTTGCCGAAGACGTGGCTGCCGGTGTAGAAGAGCCGGCCGTCCTGCATCAGCACCATCGACGGGTACAGGCCCCAGAAGCTCCAGCTCTGGTTCGCCTCGTTGAGCGAGAGCCAGCGCTCCTCGCTGCTGTCGAAGTACTGCGTCGCGACGGTGCCGGAGGAGTCCTCGCCGAGGCCGCCCAGCGAGATGACGTCGCCGTTGCCCATCACCGTGGCCGAGGGGTACCAGGAGCCGGACGACATGTCGTTGACCTTGGTGTAGCCCAGGGTGTCCGGGTCGAAGATGTACGAGTCCTTCAGGCCCTTGTAGCCGTGGCTGCCGTCGGCCGCCGGGTAGTCCTTGTTGCCGCCCATGATCAGCACCCGGCCGTCGGCGAGCTGGACGTGGCCGGAGCAGAACAGGTCGGCCGGCGTCGGCACGGCGGTGAAGGTGCCGGTGCGCGGCGAGTAGACGGCCGTCTTGAAGGTGCCCGCGGCGAACGCGGCCGGGTCGTTGCCGGAGCCGGCGACGAGCAGCACGTTGCCGTTCTTGAGCACCACCGCGTGGATGCCGCGGACCGGCGAGTTGAACGGCATGACCTGCCAGGCGCCGGCGGTGCAGGCCGGGCCGGCGCTGCACGAGGTGCCGGGCGCGGCCTGGGTGGCGTCCACCATGGCGTAGTCGTCGGTCTGCAGGGTGCCGACGCCGTAGATGGTGACGCCCCAGACGACCTGGTCGGTGTTGGCCGGCACCGGCGGGGTCCGCACGGTCTGCTTCTTCCAGGCCGTGCTGGTGGTCAGGGTGGCCAGGTCGGTCCAGTACACCCAGCCCTGCGCCACGTCGTGCCGGAACATGGTCATGACGGTGTTCGGGGTGGTGCTCTTGTACCAGGCCGACACGTCGTACTGGTGGCCCGGCGTCACGTTCGGCGCGCAGGACGGGTTCTCCAGCATCAGCGCCTTGCGGTCGCCGCTGGTGATCGCCGAGACGGTGACCTTCATGGCGTTGGCGCCGCTGTGCGGCGCGGTGTGGGTCACCTCGTACGAGTGCGTGCTGTCGCCCCAGCCGGACTGTTCCCAGCAGACCGGGAAGCCGGTGGAGTCGACCACCTCGAGCCCCGGGTTGCTGAGCAGGTTGGCGCCGGCGAAGGACTTGCCGGGCACGGCCAGGACCAGCAGCAGCGTCACGATGACGACCTGGGCTATCCGGATCCGGTCGCGCCGGCTGAGCAGCGGAAGGGGGCGACGGTTCATGCGTTCTCCAAAGCGGTGGCCCTGGGCTTGGCCCGGTAGATGACCTTGTCGAGAATGAGGAAGCGCACGACGAAGGACGTCACGAGCGTCATCAGGTTGGCCGCGAGCACGCCGATGTTCAGGCCGCCGACCAGCAGCGCCAGCAGCGGGATGCGCAGCAGCAGGTCGGCGTTGCCCATCACGAAGAAGCGGGTGAGCCGGCTCGCCAGGCTGCGGTGCCGGCGGTTGCGGTAGAGCAGGGTGTCGGTCAGCAGGAAGTTCCAGCCGACCGCGACCAGGTTCGCCAGCACGGCCGCCGCCAGGTAGTGCACGCCGGCCACGTGGGCCAGGAACCAGAGCGCGACCTGGTTGGGCAGCAGGCCGGAGACGCCGATCAGGCCGAACGCCAGCATCCGGGTGCGTTCCGCGCCGAAGCGCAGGATCGCCAGGTGCTTTCCGAAGCGGACGCCCTCGGCCATTGTCGACTTGGACTCGCCGGCGTGCCGCTGCTGGAACGTGTACGGCACCTCGACGATCCGCCCGGGCCGGTTGCGCACCACCAGCTCGAGCAGCACCTTGTAGCCCAGCGGCCGCAGCTCGTCGACCTCCAGCGAGCTGGTCCGCACCGCGAACAGCCCGCTCATCGGGTCGCTGACCTGGAGCAGCGAGTTCCGGAAGATCATCTTGGTGAAGAAGGTCGAGCCGCCCGAGATGAGCTTGCGGTAGCTGTCGGAGAGCCCGTCGCTCTTGCCGCCGCCCGCGTACCGGGTGCCGACCACCAGGTCGGCGCCGTCGCGCAGGCCGGCCGCGATGAGGTCCGGCACGATCTCCGGCGGGTGCTGCAGGTCGGCGTCCATCACCACGATCCAGGCGCCCCGGGCCAGCCGCATGCCCTCCACGACCGCGCCGCCGAGCCCGCCGACGCTGTGCTCGCGGTGGTGCACGGTGATCGGGATCGGGCAGGTCAGCGCCGCGGCCCGGATCACCTCGGGGGTGTCGTCCGTGCTGTCGTCGACGAAGACCAGCTCGGTGTCGCTCTCCGGCAGCACCGCGACGAGCCGCTCCAGCAGCGCCGCGATGTTCTCGCGCTCGTTGAAGGTCGGGATGACGATGGTCTGGCGCAGGCTGGTGGCGACCTGGACCTTGCCGATGGCCCCGGCCATGGTCACCCGGTACGGGGTCCCGGAGCGGTCGCCGGCGGTGAGCGTCATGGTTTCTCCTTGTCGACCCGGCGGATCTCGATGCGGCCCTCGCCGGGGCCGAACGTCGCGATCGCCGTGGAGTTGGTCAGCAGCTTGTTGACCGTGGGCAGGGAGGTGGGGTCCTGGCGCAGGACCGGGGTGGACACGATGTAGTCGACGTCGCGCCAGCCGTCGGGCAGCGTCGCCGCGACCGCGGTGTCGAGGTCCAGCTTGTAGAACCAGATGACCTTCTCGCGCTGGTAGCCGGCGTTGACGCAGTCCAGCCAGAGCACGTCGTCGACGACGACCGTGGCCGTCTCGCGGCCCGGCAGCTGCTCCCGCAGGTAGTTCGCCGCCGCCACGTACCCGGCGTTGTCGTCGGTGGTCAGGGCCCGGCGGTTGCCGTCGTACCAGCGCGGCAGCACCAGGGTCAGCGCGGTCAGGGCGGCGACGCCGAGCACGGCCCAGCGCCACCAGATCCGCCGCGGCTTGAGCCGCAGCACACCCTCGTCGATGACGCCGGCGATGACGATGGCGAAGAACGGCAGGATCTGCACCACGTACATGGCGGGCAGGTAGCCGCCGGGGCGCAGCGCGACCACGGCCAGGATGGTCGCGGCGACCGCGGGCGCCCGCAGCCGCCGCACGGCCAGCGCCACGACGGTGGCCACCAGGCCGGCGATCAGGATCACGGTGTCGTAGTAGAGCCAGGAGGTGATCAGCGAGTTCGAGCCGGAACCCTCGTCGAAGACGGTGCCGGAGCCGGAGCGCGACATGAGCTGGAACTGCCAGGCGCCGATCAGCGACACGTGCCCGTCGCCGGGGAACAGCTCGCCGCGCAGCAGCGCGTACAGCGGGTAGAAGACGCCGACCAGGACGATGCCGCTGACGTAGCCGCCGAAGGCCCACGGCCGGGTGGAGGTCTTCGCGGCGTTCTGCCACATCGCCACCAGCACCGCGGGAGCGGTGAGCACCATCGTCTCCTTGGACAGCACCGCGACCGCGGTCGCGGCGCCGGCGGCGGCGTAGTGCCACAGGTGCTTGCGCGGCGACAGCGCCAGCGCCAGGGCGCCGAGCATCCAGGCGACGGCGAAGCTGTCCAGGTAGATCTGCCGGTTCATGGTGAGCGCCAGCGGCGACAGCCCGAAGGTCAGCAGCGCCAGCGCGGCCGCCCACCGGGAGAACTGCAGCCGCCGGCCGATCACGTAGATCAGCACCAGGCTGGCCGCCACCACCGGCAGCATCGCGATCCGGCCGGCCGCGACGGCGAGCAGGTCGGGGGCGACCACGGCCGGCAGCCAGGCCAGGCCGGCGAGCTGGATCCAGGCCAGCGGCGGGTGGTCGTACCAGTAGGTGTAGTGCGCGAGGCCCTCACCCTGCTGCACCGCCCAGGCCTGGGCGAGGTAGGTGCCCTCGTCGTCGGACAGGGTCGGGAAGCCGGTGATGTTCCAGGCCAGGAGGAACAGGACCACGGCCGTCAGCCCGCCGGCCACGTACAGGTCCGTCCGCGACCTGCGCTTGCGCGCCGGTGCGGCCCGTTCCTCGGGTGCCGGCGGAAGGATGATGACTTCGGTCGGTGCCTCGGCAAACGTGGTCATGCTGCGCTCACCTTTCGCATGCCCTTCCGGCCCTCGCGGGCGATGCCATGATCCGGTGCGGCCAGGTGCTGCTCGGTGCCGGCGGTCATGCGGCGACCCCACTCTCGGCCGGGACGCGCGCCTGCTCCAGGTGCGCGCCGGTGTGCGCGGTCAGTTCCCAGTTGCGTTTGCCGGTGTACTCACGCCAGACCGCGCGCAGCGCCGCCACGGCGAGCACCAGCGCGTACGGGAAGGCGCCGAGGATCAGCCGGGCGTAGTGGTGCCAGCGGGTGCGCAGGCCGTACTGCAGGCCGAAGTCGCGCAGGCCGACGGTCTGGAAGACCAGGTTGGCGGCCATCGGGATGACCGGCACGAAGGTGATCAGCGCGACGAGGACCGGCAGCCGCGCCCAGATCGCGATGGCGATGCCGATCGGGATGACGATGCCGGAGAACGCCTGCAGGAACGGCTGGGTGAGCGTGTAGCGGGCCAGCATCCGCTGGCCGAACTCCGGCAGCCGGCGCCACTCGCCCTTGCGGTACACCTGCAGGAAGCCCTGGTTCCACCGGGTGCGCTGCTTGAGCAGCGAGGTCAGCGTGCCCGGGGTCTCCTCCTTGGTGACGATCGCGGAGTCGTAGGCCACGACCACCTTGGCGCCCCGGCTGCTCAGCCGCACCCCCAGGTCGCAGTCCTCGGCCAGGCAGGTGCCGTCCCAGCCGTTGGCCGCGCGCAGCACGTCGGTGCGGACGAAGACGGTGTTGCCGCCGAGCGGGATGAACCCCTTGCGGGCGTGCAGGTGCAGCCGGCTGCGGAACCAGAAGAAGTACTCCAGGCAGTTGTGCAGGCTGTACCAGCTGGAGTGGAAGTTGATCAGCTGCACGCCGCCCTGCACCACGTCGGCGTCGGTGGACCGGAACGCGTGGTCCACGTGCTCCAGCAGCTGCGGGTGCACCTGGTCCTCGGCGTCGAAGACCCCGACCACGTCCCCGCGGCAGTACGGCAGCGCGGTGTTGAGCGCCCGCGGCTTGTTCTTCTGCTCGTTGGTGTCGGTCACCACCAGGATCCGCCCGGGCGCGGTGGCGGCCACCCGGTGCGCCACCGCCGCGGTCTCCGGGTCGTCGTGCCCGACGATCACGATGATCTCGAAACCCTCGTGGGTGGACTCGAGCAGGCGCTGGACCGTGTGCTCCAGCACCGCCTGCTCGTGCCGCGCCGGGACGAGCAGCGAGAACGTCAGCCGATGCTCACCGTCCGGCGCGGCGAACCGGGTCGACGCGAGCGTCTCCGGCGTGCGCCACGCATGCATCGTCCACCACAAAGTGACCGCGGCGAACGCCGCGAGCACCAACGAAACCACAATCATCACGGCGGCAGCCAAAGCCGTTGCCTTTCAGAATTGAGGTGGGCCCCACCCCCACCAGCGGGCAAACAATAGCCCAATGCACCGCCGTGGTTTCAAGTCGCCTGACCGTTTGTTTACAGCGATCTCCGGGCCGTTCTCGGAAATGCCGAACGCCGGAAACACGGACTTAATGAAAGGCGGCGCAATCTGATGATCGCGCCGTTGATGCCCCGGCCCGATCGGGCCTGGCGGGATACGCTCGGTTATCGGCCGAATCGGGCCCGGCACCCGTCGCGCGGCGACATCCGGTGATCTCGGAAAGACGAAGGTACTACACGCCCCGACCGAACGGGCGACGGGGGTGGGCCGGTTCCCCGTGCTTGGAGATCAACTTCGCCGGGCGGAATGGGAGCGATCCCATGAATCGGCGCCGATCCGGACGCGGCGCGCCGGGTCGGGGCAAGTGGGCGGCCGGGTCGCCGCAGGGGCCCGCGAGCCGGCCCGCCGGGAATTGTCGAATGCCAGGCAGGAACGGGTGCCGGCGGTTCCGGTCCCACCATTCGGACGGCACCGCGGCGGGTGCCGCCCGGCGTCCGGATGACGTTTGACGACGCAAATGTTTCGGCGGGAAGTCCATCGCAACCCGTCATTACCGGTGCCACCCGGTAATGGCATGATCACGAAACGCCCGCACGGCAATTCAAGGCGCCGCGACCGCGCGCGGAACGCCGCCGAATAGTGAGCGGGCCCACAATGAGCCGGTCAATGGGCGGCGGCGCGCGCGGTATTCGTGCTGATCGCCGCGATGATCCGGGGCCAGAGCGGGCGGGGCAGGTCGTGTCCCATGCCGTCGAGCACGACCAGCTCGGCGCCGGGCACGGCCGCCGCGGTCGCCTCACCCCCGCTGAGCGTGATGAGCGGGTCGGCCGCGCCGTGCACGACCACAGTGGGCACGGTCACCTCGCGCAGCGCGGCGGTGCGGTCCGGCGAGGCGATGATGGCGGCGTACTGCCGCAGCGTGCCCAGCGGGTGGTAGCGGCGGTCGTACTTCTCCTCCGCCCGGCGCACCAGCTCCTCCTCCGGCGCCGGGAAGCCGGGCGAGCCGACGAGCCGGGCCGTCGCCACCGCGGCGGCGACGGCCGACGCCCGGTCCGGCGCCGGCGGCCGGATCAGCACGGCCGCGGCCTCGGGCGTCGGCCGGCCCACCGAGCGCCCGGTCGTCGACATGATGGAGCAGAGGCTGGCCACCCGGTCCGGGTGGTCGACGGTGAACTGCTGGGCGATCATGCCGCCCATGGACGCGCCGACGACGTGCACCCGCGCCAGCCCCAGCGCGTCCAGCAGCCCGGCGATGTCGGCCGCCAGGTCCGCGAGCAGGTACGGCACGGTCGACCGGTCACCGGCCACGATCGCCGCGACGTCGGGCACGCCCCACTCGGGCCGGATCGTGGACAGGCCCGCGTCCCGGTTGTCGAACCGGATCACGAAGAAGCCCCGGGCGGCCAGCTGCTCGCAGAACTCCTGCGGCCAGTCGATGAGCTGCGCGCCCAGCCCCATCACCAGCAGCAGCGCGGGATCGGCCGGGTCGCCGAGGGTCTCGTAGGACAGCCGGAGGCCGTTGGCCTGCACGTCGGGCACGGTGCATCCTCTCGTCGTCGGCACCGGGCGGGTGGACCCGGGCACTGACGATGATGGATGACCGGGGCCGGCGCGGCTACCCGACCAGCGCGCTGGGCACGCCGGCGAAGTCCGGCTCGGCCACCGGCCGGCCGAAGTGGTAGCCCTGCGCGAAACGGTAACCGAGGCGGTGCAGCTCGGCGGCCTGTTCGGCGGTCTCCACGCCCTCGGCCACGGCGCTGAGGCCGAGGCCGTCGGCGACCTGGATGAGGGCGGTGGCGATGACCGCGTGCCGGCCGGCCCGGGTGATCGAGTCCACGAAGCTCTTGTCGACCTTGAGGGTGTCGACCGGGATGGTCTGCAGCAGGCCCAGCGAGGAGTGGCCGGTGCCGAAGTCGTCCAGCGCGATCCGCACGCCGAGGCGGTGCAGCTCGTGGACGGTCTGCACGCTCTGCCCGCCGCCGAACACCGCGGTCTCGGTGACCTCGACGATGAGCCGGCCGGCGGGCAGGCCGGTGTCCGCGAGCACGTCGGTGACCAGCGCGGCGAAACCGGGTTCGGCCAGCTGCCGGGCGGAGACGTTGACGCTGACCCGGGCGGGCGCGTCCGCGCCGTAGCGGTGCCGCCAGGCGACGGCCTGGGCGCAGGCGGTGTGCAGGATCCAGGCACCGAGCTCGACGATGAGGCCGTTCTGCTCCGCGACGGGGATGAACTCGGCGGGGCTGATCAGGCCGCGGTCGGGGTGGTGCCAGCGGATCAGCGCCTCGACCGAGACGATCCGGGCGTCGGGCAGCGCGACGATGGGCTGGTAGACCAGCCGGAACTGCCCGGTGTCCAGGGCGGTGCGGATCTCCGCGCCGAGCCGGGCCTGCTCGCCGGCGCGTTCGTCGAGCTCGACGGTGTAGCGGCGGGTCCGGCTGCCGCCGCCGGCCTTGGCGGCGTACATCGCGATGTCGGCGCGGCGCAGCAGCTCCTCCGGGTCGTCCGTGCGGCCCGCGCCCGCGACACCGACCCCGGCGCCGACCAGCAGCTGGTGCTCGCCCGCCTGGATCGGGATCCGCAGGGCCGCGCAGATCCGCGCCACCATCGCGTCGCCGGCGGCGTCCGTGGCGTCCGGCACCAGCACCGCGAACTCGTCGCCGCCCATCCGGGCCGCCAGGTCGCCCGGGCCCAGCCCGGCCACCAGCCGGCCGGCCACGGCGACCAGGAGCCGGTCGCCGACGGTGTGCCCGAGGCGGTCGTTCACCGCCTTGAAGCCGGTCAGGTCCAGCATCAGCACCTGCGGCGACCCCGCCGCCAGCGCCGCACGCACCCGCTGCTCGAACAGCCGGCGGTTGGCCAGCCCGGTCAGCTCGTCGTGCATGGCCAGCACCTCGAGCTGCTCCGCCTGGGCCTGCACCTGGGCCACGAAGCCCGACATCCGCGCCAGCACGAGCAGGAACAGCAGCACCGCGCCGAGCCCGATGGCCAGCCAGCTCACCGGCCGGTCCCCGGCGCCACCCTGGACGAACAGCACCGCGGGGACCACCAGCGTCGAGCAGGTCAGCACGGCGAGCCGGCCCCGGCCGAAGCGCTGCGAGACCTCGCGGGCCGGCGGCGCGCTCACCGAGGGGTGCAGGGCCGCGCCGGCCCAGTAGACGTACGCGACCAGGAACCCCACGTAGGCGACGTCGGCCGAGGCGAGCATGACCGCCGGGAACAGCGTGTAGATGACGTTGGACACCAGCGTGAGCACGCTGCCGACGATGAGCAGCCAGGCGCTGGGCGTCGGCCGGGCGGTCCGGGTCGCCAGCCGGGCCACCACCGCGATCATCAGCACGCTGGCCGTCGGGTAACCCACGGTGACCAGTCGGGCCGGCAGCGGCACCGCCGCGTCACCCAGGATCGGGCCGATCACGAAGATCCAGTAGACCAGGCCGAGCCCGGCGGCGATGATCGCCGTGTCGACCAGCGCCGCCAGCCGGCGCTGGCGCCGGTCGCGGGCGAGCCCGTACAGACCGGCGATCAGCGGCGGGTAGGCGCTCAGGTAGAAGGCGTCGGACCAGGACGGGAACGGCATCTCGGCGACCATCAGGCCGGTCACCGAGTACGCGACGTCGCCGAGCACCCAGAGCACCTGGCTCACGATGATCAGGCGCCAGCACCGGGCCCCGGCGGGACGGTTGCGGCGCACCCCGATGATCATCACCAGCACCGCCGCGAGCCCCACCGCCCAGGACCAGACCGCCTGGCCGGCGTCCGACGGCACCAGCGGGTACGCCAGGCACGCGAGGGTGCCCAGCCCCATCCAGAGCGACCATCCCCGGCCGGCGCGTCCCGTCACTCCCGGTCAATCGGTCGGCACGCGGGGGACCTGAGGTTCCCGGGCGGGCCCGGCCGGCGGGCGCGCGATAGTGTGCCCCTCGGCGTGTCGCGAAGCGTGGGGAGAAGGCCTTGTCGAGTCAGCCCTTGCGCCCGGGCGACCCGGAACACCTCGGCGGGTACGTGCTGGAGAGCCGGCTCGGTGCCGGCGGCATGGGCACGGTGTTCCTGGGGCGCACCCCGCAGGGCCGCCCGGTCGCGGTCAAGGTGGTCCGCGCCGAGTACATCCGCGACGAGGAGTTCCTCGGCCGCTTCCGCAGCGAGGTCAACCGGGCCCGGCAGGTGCCGCCGTTCTGCACCGCCGAGGTGCTCGACGCCGACCTGGACCACGAGCCGCCGTACCTGGTGGTCGAGTACGTCGACGGGCCGACGCTGACCGACGTGGTGCGCGAACGCGGCCCGCTCTCCCCCGCCGCCCTGCACAGTGCGGCGGTCGGCATCGCCACGGCGCTCACCGCGATCCACGGCGCCGGGGTGATCCACCGCGACCTCAAGCCGGGCAACGTGCTCTTCGCGCTGGGCGGGCTCAAGGTGATCGACTTCGGCATCGCCCGGCCGCTGGAGGCGACCAGCCAGCACACCCGTACCGATCAGATGGTCGGCACCGTCGCCTACATGGCGCCGGAACGCTTCGACGAGCAGCCCGCCGCGCGGGTCAGCCCGGCGGCGGACATCTTCGCGTGGGGCGCGGTGGTCGTGTTCGCGGCCACCGGGCGGACGCCGTTCCAGGGCGACTCGGCGCCGGCCACCGCGATGCGCATCCTGACCCAGCAGCCGGACCTGACCGGGGTGCCGGCGCGGCTGAGCGGGATCGTCGCCCGGGCGCTGGCCAAGGACCCGGCGGACCGGCCGACCGCCCGCGAGCTGCTCGACCTGCTCCTCGCCGACGGGGCCGCGGCGGGGCTACCCGTCGCCGGGCAACCACCCACCGGACCACTCTCCGGGCGGCCGATCCCCGGGCAAGCGCCGATCGGACAAGCGCCGATCGGACAAGCATCGGCCGGACAAGCGCCGGCCGGACAAGCGCCGGCCGGACAAGCGCCGGCCGGACAAGCGCCGGCCGGACAAGCGCCGGCCGGACAGGCGGTGGGCCGGCAGCACGGCGGGCCGCCGCCCCGGCCGGCCGTTGCCGGTGCGTCTTCCTCCGGTTCCGCTCCCGTGCCGGTCCGGCAGGGCGAGGTGGCGGTGCCGCCCGACGACCGTTTCGTGGCGGCACCCCGGCCGCGCCGGCGGCTGCGGGTCTTCCTCGCCGCCCTGGTCGTGCTCGGTATCCTCGCCGGCGGTGGCTGGGCCCTCGCCCGCAACGCCGGCCTCGATCAAGGCGGTGACACCGGGCAGGCGCCCGGCCCGGACGCCGGCGCGGCGAGCGGCACCGCGTCGTCGAGGCCCGGTGCGGCGCCGAGTCCGGTGCAGACCGGCACGCCCGCCATCCTGGCCGGCGACCGGCGCACGCTGATCCACTTCGTGGAGATCGACCGGGATCTCGCCATGCCGTTCCCCGACGAGGTGGTGGCCTCCGACGGCACCGGCAAGGACGCGCTGTTCGCGCTGGTGCCCACCGGGGTGGACCACATGATCCAGTCGGTGCAGCCGACCGACGGCGAGCCGCCGTGCCTCGGGGTCAAGGTGATCCCGGGCGGGTCCGCCAAGCTGGTCGCCACGGAGTGCGCCGCCACCAAGGCCACGCTCTTCTCCGTCGACGGCACCGGCGACAAGGACGACAAGGGCCGGCCCACCTACACCATCTACAACGACGCCCACGGCTTCGTGCAGTGGTGGGAGGAGAAGTCCGAGGTCTACGTCGAGCACACCGGCGACGCCGCGCCCGACGACACGTTCAGCTTCGTCGACCGCGGGCCGGTCTGACCGCGGCCGGACCGGTCAGGCCGACTCGCGGACCACCAGGTCGGTCGGCAGGATCACCGCCGAGTGCTCCTGGCCGTCGATGTGGGCCAGCAGCAGCCGGACCATCTCGGCGCTCTGCCGGGCCCACGGCTGGCGGATCGTGGTCAGCGGCGGGGTGCTCGTGGTGGCGATCCGGTTGTCGTCGAAGCCGCCGACCGCCACGTCCCGCGGCACCTGCTTGCCGGCCCGCTGCAGCGTGGTGATCGCGCCGGCCGCCATCAGGTCGGAGCAGACGAACACCGCGTCCAGGTCCGGCGCCTGCTCCAGCAGCCGGGCCATCGCCGCCTCGCCCGAGGCCCGGGTGTAGTCGCCGGTGGCGATCAGCTCCGGGTCGCCGTGCCCGACGATCTCCCGGTAGCCGGCCAGCCGGTCGACGCCGCCGGGGGTGTCCAGCGGGCCGGTGATGATGGCGATCCGCCGGCGCCCGGTCGCGCGCAGGTATTCGGTCATCTGCCGGGCGCCGTCGCGGTCGTCGGAGGCCACGTAGGTGACGTCGCGCTCCTGGCCCAGCGGCCGGCCGCAGACCACGAACGGCAGCCCGCGCTCCTTCAGGTCGGCGATCAGCGGGCTGCCCAGGTGGTTGGAGATCAGCAGCGCGCCGTCGACGTGCCCGGCGGTGACCCAGCGGCCGATCCGCTGCCGGTCCTCACTGGTGGCCGCCACGGTCAGCAGCAGGGTGATGTCGTGCTCGGCCAGCACCTGGGTGCAGCCGCGCAGCAGGTTGTTGAAGTTCGGATCCTCGAAGAGCCGGTCCTGCGGCTCGGAGAGGATGAACGCCACCGAGCCGGCCCGCTGGGTGACCAGGCTGCGGGCGTGCTGGTTGACCACGTACCCGGTCTTGCTGATCGCCCGCTCGACCGCCGCCAGCGCCTGCCGGCTGACGTTGTGCCCGCCGTTGAGCACCCGGGAGACCGTGCCGCGGGAGACGCCGGCCACCGCCGCGACGTCGTCCATGGTCGGGCGGGAGCGGAGGCGGCTGGGCTCGGTCACGGTCACATTCTCCCGCCCGGCCGCACCCCCGCGCAGCCGGGTGCACATCCCGCGGCGCGGATCATCAGCCCTTCACCGCCCCGGAGACCAGGTCCAGCCGCCAGTACCGTTGCAGCGTCAGGAACAGCGCGATCAGCGGCACGATGGAGAGCAGCACCCCGGTGATCACCACGCTGTAGAGCGCGGGCAGGGTCTGGCCCTGGTTCAGCAAGGTGAACAGGCCCACGGTGACCGGGAACTTGTTGTCGTCGGAGAGCATCACGAAGGGCAGCAGGAAGTTGTTCCAGATCGCCACGAACTGGAACAGGAAGACCGTGACCAGCCCGGGCAGCATCATCGGCAGCGCGACCCGGCCGAAGATCCGGAACTCGGACGCGCCGTCGGTGCGCGCGGCCTCGACCACGGTGTCCGGCACGGCCGCGGCCGCGTAGATCCGGGCCAGATAGATCCCGTACGGGCTGAGGATGTTCGGCAGCAGCACCGCCCAGTAGGTGTCGGTCAGGCCCACCTTGGCCAGCAGCAGGTACTGCGGGATGGCCAGCGTCACTCCGGGCACCAGCACGCCGGCGAGCAGCACGTTGAAGATGACGTTGCGCCCGGCGAACCGGAACTTGGCGAGGGTGTAGCCGGACAACCCGGACACGAACGCCGACAGCAGCCCGCCGACGCCCGCGTACAGCAGCGTGTTGAGCATCCACTTCCAGTAGATGCCGCCGCTGTAGGAGGACAGCTCGGCCACGTTGGCGAAGAAGTCGCCGCCCGGGGCGAAGGTGAAGGTGGTGAACAGCGACGACCCGCTCTTGGTCGACGCCGCGACCACCCACGCCACCGGCAGCAGGCAGTACACCGCGCCGATCAGCAGCACGGCGGTGGGCAGCCAGGCGGCCCGGGGCCGGGACCGGCGGTGCGGCTGCCGGCCCCGGCGGTCGTCCACCGGGGCCTCGGTGGCCAGCGCTGTCATCGGTTCTCCCCACCGAAGGCCTGCCGCTGCACCAGCCGCAGGAAGCCGAACGAGACCACGAGCGTGACCCCGGCGATCAGCACCGAGCTGGCGGCGGCCGAGTAGAGGTCGTTCTGCGCGAACGCGTCGCGGTAGATCTTCATGAGCGGGGTCCACGTCGACGAGATGGAGTTGGTCAGCGAGCGGACGGTCAGCGGCTCGGTGAAGACCTGGAGGGTGGCGATCAGCGAGAAGACCGTCGTCATGATCAGCGAGGGCAGCAGCAGCGGGATCTTGATCCGCACGGCGAGCTGGAACTCGGTGCAGCCGTCCAGCCGGGCCGACTCGTAGATCTCGTCCGGGATGGCCCGCAGCGAGGTGAACAGCACGATCATGTTGAAGCCGACGCCGCCCCAGACCGCGATGTTGACGATGGCGAAGAACACCGAGCCGCCGGAGAGCGGGTCCGGGGCGGGCAGCCCCAGCCAGCCGGCCAGGTCGGTGAACGGGCTCACCGCCGGCAGGTACAGGAAGCCCCAGAGCATGCTGGCGATCAGCGCCGGCACCGCGTACGGCAGGAAGATCGCCAGGCGCGAGAAGCGCGCCAGCCGGACCCGCGGCCGGTCCAGCAGCAGCGCGAACAGCAGCGCCAGGCCCAGCATGATCGGCAGCAGGGTGAGGCCGTAGGCCAGCACCCGGCCGGCGCTGCCCCACAGCTCGGGGTCGGTCAGCGCGGTGCGGTAGTTGGCCGTCCCGGCGAAGATCTCGGTACGCGAGTTGCGGCCCAGCCCGAGCCCGCTGACCCTGACCCGGCGCAGGCTCAGGTAGACGGCGTACCCGACGGGCAGCAGCAGGAAGAGCGTGAAGAGCACGATGGCCGGAGCGAGGAAGAGGTACGGCACCCCGCGGGATGCCGCACCTCGCCGCGACCGGCCGGTGACGGCCGATGACATGACGGGTCCTCTCAGCTCGCGACCTTGAAGCCGTTCTTCTGCATGTCGGCCACGGTGGCCGCCTGCATGGTGTCGACGGCGCCCGCGAACGGCGTCTTGGCGGTGATCGCCTTGGCGAACGCGTCCTTGTAGGTGTCGTAGGCGACGTTGACGTTCGGCCCCCAGACGAAACCGGACGCGGTCTCCGCGATCGCCTTGGCCGAGGTGTAGAAGTCCGGCTGCCCGGCGAAGAAGGCCGGCGGCTGCTGGAGCAGCGGGCTGGACTGCGCGTCCCGGGCGGCCGGGTAGATCGCGCTCTCCTTGATGAGCAGCTCGGTGGCGGCCGGGTCGCTGTTCATCCAGGCGGCGAACTTGACCGCGGCGGCCTTGTTCTTGCTGCCCTCGGTGACGCCGGTGGAGGAGCCGCCCCAGCTGCCGGTCTTGTTCTCCCCGGCGGCCCACTGCGGCATCGGCGCCATCGCCCACTTGCCCTTGGTGTCGGGCGCGTTGCCCTCCAGCACGCCGGGCGCCCAGATCGCGCTCGGCCAGGCGATCAGGGTGCCGTCGTTGAGCGCCTTGTTCCAGGCCGGGGTGTACATCGGCTGGTCGTCGATGGCGCCCTCGGCGACCAGGCCGCCCCAGTAGTCGGCGACCTTCTTGGTGGCGGCGTCGTTGACGCTGACCTTCCAGGTGTCGCCGTTGATGCCCCACCAGGAGGCGCCGGCCTGCTGTGCCAGGCCGGTGAACCAGCCCGGGTCGTTGGCCGAGAACGTGCTCAGGTACTTCTTCGGCGCCTTCTGCCGGACGGTACGGGCGGTCTGCGCGAACTCGTCCCAGGTCTTCGGCACGGTCAGCCCGAGCTTGTCGAACTCGTCGGTGCGGTAGTAGAACATCATCGGCCCGGAGTCCTGCGGGATCGCGTACACCGCGTCGGTGCCCAGGGTGACCTGCTGCCAGACACCCTCGGCGAACTTGTCCTTGACCGGCGCCGCCTCCTTTGCGATGTCCGCCAGCACGTCGTTGCTCACCAGGGTGGGCAGCGACTGGTACTCGACCTGGGCCAGGTCCGGCGGGTTGCCCGCCTTGGCCGCGGTCAGCAGCTTGGTGACGATGTCGCCGCCGCCGGCCTGCTTGCTGAGCGTCACGTGGATGTCGGGGTTCGCGGCGTTCCAGGCGGCGACCGTCTTGTCGATGTTCGGCGCCCAGGCCCAGAACGAAAGCTCCACCTTGCCGCCGGGCTGCGCGGGCTGGTCGGCGTCGCCGGAGTCGCCGGTGCAGGCGGCGCTCAGGCCGGCGGCCAGCAGCACCGCGAGCAGCGTGGCGCCGAACTTGGCTCTCATGGTCGTTCACCTTTCCTCGGGTGGCTGTGAGCGCTCACAGCCTTAACCCATAGACCCACAGTGTCAAGAGTCACCATTGTGTTAACTCTGCAGGTGAAGGGTGTGCAATCATGCCTGTGCACGGTTGGGAGCGCTCACAGATCGGAGCCGTACATGGACCAGATTGCCTACGGCGGGGACTACAACCCCGAGCAGTGGCCGGAGGAGGTCTGGACCACCGACGTGGCCTTGATGCGCGAGGCCGGGGTCAACCTGGTGAGCGTCGGCATCTTCGCGTGGGCGATGCTCGAGCCGGCGCCCGGCGAGTACGAGTTCGGCTGGCTCGACCGCAACCTCGATCTGCTGCACGCCGCCGGCATCGCGGTCGACCTGGCCACCCCGACCGCCGCCCCGCCGCCGTGGTTCCTGCGGCGCCACCCGGAGGCCGCCCCGATCACCCGGGACGGCGTGCGGCTCGGCGGCGGCGCCCGGCAGTCGTTCTGCCCCAGCTCACCGGCGTACGCCGCGGCGTCGGCGGGGATCACCGAGCAGCTCGCCCGGCGCTACGCCGGCCACCCGGCGCTGGTGCTCTGGCACTCCCACAACGAGTACGGCGGCGTCAACGCGTTCTGCTACTGCGCGACCTCGGGGGCGGCCTTCCGCAACTGGCTGCGCGACCGCTACGGCGACCTGGGCAAGCTCAACGAGGCCTGGGGCAGCACGTTCTGGAGCCACCGGTTCGGCGACTGGGACGAGATCGAGCCGCCGATCGCCGCGCCGACCACCGTCAACCCGGCCCAGGAGCTGGACTTCTTCCGGTTCTCCTCGGACGCGCACCTGGCCAACTTCCGCCGCGAGCGCGACATCCTGCACCGGCTCGCCCCGGGCGTCCCGGTCACCACCAACTTCATGCTGGCCAACTGCAAGAACATCGACTACTGGAAGTGGTCGACCGAGGTCGACGTGGTCTCCAACGACCACTACCTGCAGGCCGAGCGCGCCGACAACCACATCGAGCTGGCCATGTGCGCCGACCTGACCCGGTCGGTGGCGCACGGCCGGCCCTGGCTGCTGATGGAGCACTCCACCAACGCGGTCAACTGGCAGCCGCGCAACCTGGCCAAGGGGCCGGGCGAGATGCGCCGCAACAGCATGCAGCACCTGGCCCGCGGCGCCGACGGCATCCTGTTCTTCCAGTGGCGGGCCTCGCGGTTCGGCGCGGAGAAGTTCCACTCGGCGATGCTGCCGCACGGCGGCACCGGCACCCGCACCTGGCGCGAGGTGGTCGAGCTGGGCGCCGAGCTGGGCGGGCTGGCCGAGCTGCGGGACAGCCGGGTCACCGCCGAGGTCGCGCTGCTCTGGGACTGGGAGTCGTGGTGGGGCCTCGAGCTGCCCTGGCGGCCGTCGCAGGACCTGAGCTTCCGGGACCGGCAGGAGGCGTTCTACGAGCCGCTGTGGCGCGCCCACCGGACGGTCGACTTCGCCCACCCGGAGGCGGCGCTGGGGGCGTACCCGCTGGTGGTGGCGCCGAGCAGCTATCTGCTGACGCCGGGGGCCGCGGACAACCTGCGGCGCTACGTGGCGGGGGGCGGGACGTTGCTGGTGTCGTACTTCTCCGGGATCGTCGACGCGCACGACGCCGTCCACCCGGGCGGCTACCCGGGTGCGCTGCGCGACCTGCTCGGCCTGGTCGTCGAGGAGTTCGAGCCGCTGGCGGCCGGCCGCACGATCGGCCTCGACGACGGCCGGACCGCCGACACCTGGGCGGAACGCCTGGAGCTGCGCGGCGCGACGGCGCTCGCCCGGTACGCCGACGGGCCCGCGGCCGGGCTGCCCGCGATCACCCGGCACGGGTACGGCGCGGGGCAGGCTTTCTACGTCTCCACCCGGCTGACCCCCGGGGGCACGGCGGCGCTGCTGGCCGAGGTCTCGGCGGCCGCCGGCCTCGCCGCCACCGACCTGCCGGCGGACGTCGAGGTCGTCCGGCGGCGCTCCGGCACCGCGGAGTACCTGATCGCGATCAACCACGGGCAGCACACCGCCGTCGTGCCCGGCGCCGGTGTCGAGCTGCTGACCGGGGACCCGGTGGCCGGCGGCCTCCCGGTACCCGCCGGAAGCGTCCGCGTCCTGCGATGCGGCAGTTGACAGTCCTTCCCTCCCGAGGAGCTCCCATGCTTCGCACCCCCCTCGTCCTGACCACCGTCGCCGCGATACTCGTCGCGGCGGCACCCGCCCACGCCGCCCCCGCCGGCGAGGTGCACAATCCCGGCTTCGAGTCCGGCCTGACCGGCTGGTCGCAGAGCGGCACCCCCGGCGCCGGCTTCGTCGAGGCCGGCGGCTTCACCGGTGAGCACCGGCTGACGCACTACGCCGGCACCGCGTACCGGATCACCACCCGGCAGCCGGTCACCGGGCTCAAACGCGGCACCCACACGCTCAGCCTGCGGGTGCGCTCCGACAGCAACGCCTCGGTGGGTCTCGAGCACTGCGGCTCGGCGGCGCAGCACGCCGCGGTGCCGCGGACCGGGCCCGAATGGGTGCGGCTCGCGGTGACCGTCCGGGTGACCGGTGGGCGCTGCACGATCGTGCTGCGCTCCGACGCCGCCGCCGGGCAGTGGACCAACTTCGACGACGTCACGTTCGGGCCGTCGGACTCCGCACCGGGCACCCCGCTGGCGATCACCGGCGCGGACGTCTCGCACGTGAGCAAGAACGAGGACCACGGCGCGGTGTACCGCACCGCCGCGGGCCAGCGCCGCGACCCGTTCCGGCTGCTGGCCGACAACAACGTCAACACCATCCGTCTCAAGGTGTGGGTGAACCCGGCCGACGGCTACAACAACCTGGCGGACGTGCTCGGCAAGGCCCGCCGGGCCAAGGCGGCCGGCCAGCAGCTGCTGATCGACTTCCACTACTCCGACGCCTGGGCCGACCCGGGCAAGCAGAACAAGCCGGCGGCGTGGGCCGCGCTCGGCTTCGAGCAGCTCAAGCAGGCGGTCTACGACCACACCTACCGGGTGCTGCACGAGCTGCGGGCGCAGGGCACGCCGGCGGCGATGGCCCAGGTGGGCAACGAGATCAACGGCGGGATGCTCTGGCCGGACGGCCGCTGGGACAACTGGGACGGGCTGGCGGCGCTGCTCACCGCGGGCAGCACCGCGGTCACCGCGGCGTCGCCCGGCACCAAGGTCGTGCTGCACCTGGCCGAGGGCGGCAACAACGGCGGCCACCGCTGGTGGTTCGACCAGGCGACGGCCCGCAACGTGCCGTTCGACGTGATCGCGGTGTCGCACTACGTCTACTGGCACGGCTCGCTGGGCGCGCTCCAGGCCAACCTGCTGGACCTGTCCACCCGCTACGGCAAGCCGGTGATGGTGACGGAGACCGCGTACGGCTTCACCACCGCGGAGAACGACCACGAGACGAACATCTTCACCGCGGCGCTGGCCGAGGCCGGCGGCTACCCGGCCACGCCGCGCGGGCAGTCCGACGCGCTGCGCGACATCCTGACCGTGGTCGCCGGGGTGCCGGACGCGCTCGGCGTCTTCTACTGGGAGCCGACGTGGACGGCGGTGGACGGCGCGGGCTGGGACCCGGCCGACCCGTCCTCCGGTGACGGCTGGGAGAACCAGGCGCTGTTCGACTACCGCGGGCGCGCCCTGCCGGCCCTGTCGGTGTTCCGCCGGTTCTGACCCGGGTCATCGGCTGTAACGGCGGTCCAGGGCGGGGTTGTAGGCGTCCAGGGCCTCGTCGTAGGGAGCCGCGGCTGCCGCCGCCCGGGCGGTCGCGGCCCCGAGCCCGGCCCAGCGCTGCAGGGCGGCGGTCGCGGTGGCCGCTTCCGCGGGCGCCAGCACGCCGATGGTCGCGCCGTGGTTGGCGCCCGCGGCCACGTAGGACAGTGAGTCGCGGGTGCCCGGGCCCAGCCGGAAGGGTTCGGCGCCCCACGGGTCGTTGCCGCCGTACACGAAGAGCAGTTGACCTGCCGAGAGCTTGACCCACAGGTCGATGTCGGCCATCGCCAGTGGCCGGAAGCGCGGGCGCAGCTCGGCCGGCAGGTACGACTCGGCCCGGTCCTGGCCCCGGTAGCGCTGCAGCTTCGCCAGGTGCGGCAGCTTGATCACCGGGTAGCCCAGCTGGGTGGCCGCCTGGAAGTAGTACGGCACATAGGCGGTGATGCCCTGGTCGGTGTTGGAGTCGAGCCCGTAGACCGCGTCCAGCCAGCCGAAGATCTCCTCGTCGCCGGCGTCCGCGGCGGGCACCGAGGAGCACTGGCTCACCCCGCTGTACTGCCAGAACGCCCAGGTCGTGCCGTTGACCATGAACTCGAACGCGCGGTCCGCCGAGCGCGTGACGGTGAACGTGCGGGCGTTCGCGGTGGCCCACTCCTGATAGCGCGCGACCAGGGCCGTGCGCCGCCGCAGGGCCTGGACCTGCACCTCGTCGAGCGCGGCCCGGCAGGCCGGGTCGCCACCCACGGTGGTGAAGAACCGGTCGTACGCCGAGTCCTCGACGTTCACCACGTCCTGCGGCGCCACGTAGGCGACCGTGCCGGCCACGTCTCCGGGGTAGAACCGGCGGTGGTAGACCGAGGTCATGCCGCCCTTGCTGGCGCCGGTGGAGATCCACTTCGCGGGGTACAGCGGGGCCAGCGCGCGCACGATGCGGTGGTGGTCGGTGGCCGCCTGCCAGATGGTCAGGTCGGACCAGTCGGCGGGTGCGGGCCGCGACGGGGTGAAGAAGCGCTGCTCCACCGAGAGCTGGTTGCCGTCGATGAGCCGGGTGGGCTCGGCGCGGAAGATCGAGCCGGGCACGCCGTACCCGGTGGTGTGCAGGACCGTGGGCCGGTCCGTGCCGCGGTGCAGCAGCGTCATCCGCTGCTGGAAGGTCCCGGCGGCAGGCCGCCGGTGATCGGCGGCCTGGGTGATGGTCAGCACGAAGAACCGGTACGGCGCGGGCGCGGCCCGCTCCTCGACCACGGTCAACCCGGGGATCGCCCGCAGCCGCTCCAGGATGTCCTCGCCGGCGGCCGCGGCCGGGCCCGCCACCACCGCGGGCGCCACCAGGATCACCAGTGCCGTCAGTGCCGTCCACAAGCGCTTCACGCCGTCCCCCGCCGCCGTCGCCGATCCATCGACGCCCGACCATATCGTGTCTTGCCCGGCGGGTGCAGAATGACCATGCCGGAAATCCGGCGCCAGCTCAGGAGGCCGACCGATGCCCGACGGCACGCTGCCCGGTGCGGCGGTCCGCGCCTTCGTCGAGGCGCTCAGCGCCCACGAACGCGCGCACATCGGCGCGGAGGTGCTGGAGGGCATCCGGGCCGGCGGCTACGCGCTGGCGAACCCGTTCGACGCGGTCGACGCCGGGATCCGCCGCACGCTGGCGGTCAGTCGGGTCGACGTGCCGGCCGGGACCCAGGTCGGCGAGTTCCCGCACCGCTCGCTGCACGCCCGGGCGCACACCTTCGCCGGCGGCACGCTGATCCTGCTCGACACCGGGCTGCGGCCGCTGCTGGACCGGATGGCCGGCACCCTGGTCGCCTCCCAGCTGACCTCCTCGCGCGACGCACAGGGCGCGGCCCGCTACCAGGCCGCGCTGCTCCAGCAGCGGCAGCAGCGCGCGGAGACCGACGACGCCTTCGCCGCGGCGGTGGCCGGCTACCTGCGCCGCGAGCCCGCGGCGGCGGACCCGCAGAACACCTTCGGCTTCTTCATGGCCCGCTCGGCGGAACGCTTCGTCCTGGGCCACGAGTACGGCCACCTGCTCGCCGGCCACCGGCACACCCCGCCGGACGGCGACCCGCGCAACGCCCGTCGCGAGTACGAGGCCGACGAGCTCGCCGCGATGCTGATCCTGCGCGGCATCGACGACGGCGCCGAGTTCCGCTGGCGGGCGCTGGCGGTCGCCGGGCCGTTCCTGTTCCTGGCGGTCGAGCAGCTGGTGAACCGGGTCCGCGGCGCGGCCGACGGCACTCACCCGCCGCCGGAGGAACGCACCGCGCTGCTGCGGCGCGTCTTCGAGCAGGCCGGGGCGCGCGGCCTGCTGCACTTCGCGGAAGCGTGGGTCAGCTCCCTGCTGCTGCGGGAGGCGACCATCGTGGACCGGGCCCGCGGCTCAGGCCCGCAGCTGCGGCCCGGGCAGGGTGAGGTCGGCCGGTGACAGCCGGTCGGCCGCGGTGAACTGCTCGCTCGTGCGCGCCCCGACCACCGGCGAGATGACCGCCGGCCGAGGCCTTGCGCTCCTCGCCGATCGCCACCAGCACCTCGACGGTGTCGTCGAGCCGTTCCCGGTCGTGCACCGGCGGCCGGGCCGGGACGCTCAGGCCGGTCGTGCACCGGCGGCCGGGCCGGGACGCTCAGGCCGGTCGTGCACCGGCGGCCGGGCCGGGACGCTCAGGCCGGTCGTGCACCGGCGGCCGGGACG
>NZ_JBITLX010000048.1:0-3510 GCF_044465625.1 Actinoplanes sp. NPDC049599 | reverse complement strand
GGACGGGACGCTCAGGTCAGCCCGCCGACGGCGGCAGCCACCCGGGCGCGCAGCTGCTCCGGCAGCGGGGCGTAGCCGAGCCGGGCGGCGGCGGCCTGGCCGCGCGGGCCGGCGGTGTAGGCCAGGAAGGCGCGCAGCAGCGGCGGCGTCCCGGCCCGGCAGACCACCTCGTAGGTCACCAGCACGATCGGGTACGCCCCGGCGACGGCGGTCCGGTGGTCGACGGCCAGCCGCAGATCACCCCCGGCGCCGGTGACTCCGGCCGCGGCGACGGTGCGCCCGGCGGCCTCGTCGGTCAGCGTGGCGAACTCCCCGGCGCCGTTGCGGACCCGCGCGACGGCCAGGTCGTGGAACCGGGCGTACGACGCCTCGACGTAGCCGATCGCGCCGTCGGTGCGGGCGACGGTCGATGCCACCCCGTTGCTGCCCCGCCGCCCGGTGCCGCCCGGCGCGTCCCAGGTGCCGCCCGTGCCGAACGGCCAGCCGGCCCCGGCCGTCGCCGCCAGGAACGCGGTGAAGTTGGCGGTGGTGCCGGAGCTGTCCGCGCGGTGCACCGGCCGGATCGGCGTCGACGGCAGCACCGCCCCCGGGTTGTCCGCGGCGACCGCCGGGTCGTCCCAGCGGGTCACTCTCCCGGCGAAGATGCCGGCCACGGTCGCGGGCGCGAGCCGCAGGTCACCGACCCCGGCGACGTTGTAGGCGAGCGCGATCGGCCCGATCACCATGGGCAGGTGCACGACCGGCCCGCCGCACCGGGTCCCGGCGGCGGCCTGCTGCGCGGCGGTGAGCGGGGAATCCGTACCGGCGAAGTCACCGGTGCCGGCGGCGAAGGCGGTCAGGCCGGCGGTCGAGCCGGTGCTCTCGTACGCGACCGTGGCGTCGGGACAGGCCACCTGGTAGTCCCGGATCCAGGTGTTGACCACGTTGGTCTGCGCGGACGAGCCCTGGGCCCGCACCGTACCGGCGGCGCAGGCGATCCCGGCGGCAGCGGGCGCCGGGGTCGCGGAGACGGGACCGCAGGCCGCCGCCCCCAGCGTCAGCACCAGCAGTACGCCGAGCCGCGCCCTCACCGGTACTCCCCCAGCCGCTTGCGGACCCCGCCGAGGACCAGCAGCATCACGACGCCCAGCACCGGCACCGGGAGAAGCGGCCAGCCGGTCAGCAGCCGCTCGCCGTCGCGCAGCGCAACGTCGAACCCGGCCTTCCTCGCGGCGGCCGCCGCACCGATGGCGGCGTCGAAATAGAAGAAGTCGAAGGCGGCGTCACCCCGGCGGATCCCGGTGACCACATCGACGGCCGCGGCGGTGCGGCCGGAGTCGGCCAGCGCGACGACCCGCTGATGGCCCCGCTGGTAGCCGAGCCAGCGGTCGAGCGAGACGCTGCCCGGCTCCAGGCCGGCGCTGCCGCAACCCTGCACGACACAGGCGGACTTGCGGGTGAAATCCTGCCGGTACAGCCCGAGATTGCCGCTGAGCAGGTACCGGCTGGTGTCGGCGGCGGCGTCGTAACTGACCGCCCGGGTCCGCGACAACGCCAGGTACGGCGTCAGGTTGTCGTCCCGGGCGGCGCCGAGCCGCTGCGCCTGGGCGACCAGGACCAGGCAGGCTCCGGTCGTCAGCCCGAGCGTCAGCACGGTGGCGAGCACCAGAGCGGGGTTGACCAGCCGGCGGAACCGGCGCGCCAGCCACACCTGCAGCGCCACGAGCAGCACGGCCAGGCCACCACCGAGCACCACGGCCAGCACGACTGCCCAGACCTCGGTGGTCCGCTTGGCGGCGTACGCCCGGTCGAGCCGTGCCTCCCCCGCGTCCCGCAACCGCTCGGCGGCCGGCAGCAGGTCGAAATGCAGCACATTGGTCGCCTGCGTGTAGTAGCCGAGCGCGTCCGGCGGCAACCGCCCGGGCGGCTGCGGCGGCGCCTGCGACTGCGCCGTGAGGGTCTGCCACACCCAGCGCCGGTAAACGGCGAGATGGCGCATCAACTCCAGCACGATCGCCCGATCGGCGGAGCTGGTCGCGACGGTCAGCGACCGCTGCAGATCCGCATCGGCCTGCCGGCTCCGCTCCTGATAGGTGCCGAGCGCATCAAGCTGACTGCTGGACAATTCCGCGGCATCGCCGGCAAGCACCATCCGGGCCACCTGAGCATCAAGATCACTGAGCGCGAAATACAGATCGGCGGCGGTGGCGGCCTGCGGAACGGCCTGCCCACCGATGACCCTGACCTGGTCCTGAACCCGGGAGAACAACAGGCTGGTGGCGACGAGCAGCAGGAAGCAGGTGCCGATCACCAGGCCGGTCCAGAGCCGGAGACGGGCGGGGGTAGCCGGCGCAAGAACCCTCCGGATCGCCTCTGAAATTGCGGACACACCGCCACCGTAATGCCCGTCCGCAATGACCATGCGATCGGTTCCCGTCGTTTCCTTTCGTTCATACGCCGTTCCCCTGCGGTTTCCGAAAGAGCCGGATGCCGCCTTTCCGGGCAACAACGGCGGGGCCGCGCGAAGGCGCCCGACCGTCCCCGCAGGACGGCCGGACACTGGCCCGCGACGGCAACACCGGCACCCGACCGCCGCTTGCAGAAGGGCCGGGCACCGCCCACCCACGACGACGGCGCCCGACCACCCCTTGCGGGACCGCCAACCACCCCCACGACAACGGTGCCCGACCACCACCTCCGGGACCGCCAGAGGTCACCTCACCCACACCGGCGAGGCAGGCGCCCGACCGCCATACGATGGGAGCGATGGGACAGGATGAGCCGCCCGGCGTGCGGGTGATCCGCGTCGTCGAGCCCGACCCGCGGTGGCCGGTGCGCTTCGGCGAGCTCGGCCGGCGGCTGCGGCAGGCCCTCGGCGACGTCGCGGTGCGCATCGATCACATCGGCTCGACCGCCGTGCCGGGGCTGGCCGCGAAGCCGGTCGTCGACATCCAGATCTCGGTGGCCCGCCTGGAACCGGTGGAACCGTTCCGGGTGCCGCAGGTGGGCCTGGGCTACGTCTATCGCGCCGGCAACCCGGAACGCACCAAGCGGTACTTCCGGGAACCGCCGGGAGAGCCCCGCACCCACATCCACGTCCGGCGGGCGGGCAGCTTCTCGGAGCAGTTCCCACTGCTGTTCCGCGACTATCTCCGCGAACACCGCGAGGCGGCGGAGCACTACGCGGCGGTGAAACGCCGGCTCGCCGCCCGGCATCCGCACGACGGCCGCGCACTGCTGGCTGATCATCCAGCGGGCGGACGAGTGGGCGCAGACGACCGGATGGTCTCCCGGGCCGAGCGACGCCTGAGGCCGCCGGACGGCGGAGCAGGGATCTCCCCGCAGCTCCCGGCCCCGGAGCAGAAAGCAAAGCCGAGTCTTCTGCACGGCTGGTTCGGCGGTTGATCGCCATAGCCAGGACGGGCGCAGGGAGCAGCCGGTCGTCTCGCAGGCACATTGACCTGGACGGATCGGGTCCTTGCCGTGGATCGGTGGACCCGGCTCCGGTCCACTGACCGCTGGCGACAACTC
>NZ_JBITLX010000047.1:0-49425 GCF_044465625.1 Actinoplanes sp. NPDC049599 | reverse complement strand
CTCGTACGAATCAAGGAGACACGACGTCAGCGGGCGACCAACACGATTTTCAGCCCGGAACGGGCCACCTCGCCAGAGGCGACAGGGACTAGCCCGTAGAGTGCCGTTAGCGCTCAGTGTTTTTGATGCAGCTCTACGTGACGGGGAGTGCGCGTGGGTGCTTCGGAACGGCGGGACCTGCTGCTCGCCCGGCAACGGGTGCTGCGCGCCCGCCACGACGAACTGGCCGACCTCGAGGGACGTGACGCGGAGGCGCTGCGGCGGGCCGAGCGGCTCGACCCGGTGCTGCACGACGCCGACCGGCTGATGGAAGTGGTCGACGACATCGTGGCCGGGTACGGGCGCCGCCTGCTGCTGGTGGCGTACGTGGTGCTCGTTCTTGCCGTGGTGCCGGCCGGCCTGGTGATCGCCGACCTGTTGCCGGCGGCCGCGCTGCTCGGGTCGCTGCTGCTGCTCGCCGTCGCGGCCGGGCTCTGGCGCACCGGCCGCGTCCTGGCCCGGACCGGCTCGTGACCGCCGCCGGCTCCGACGACCTGGCCCGGGTCGCGGCCAGGCTGCGTAGCGAGATCGGCGACAGCACCGGCCAGCTGCGGACCCAGTTGGCGGCGGACATGCGGCGGCTCTCCCGGTCGGTCGAGAAGCAGGCCACCGAGACCGGCAAGCGCATCGACGCCACCGACGAGCGGCTGGACGCGCTCGTCGCCGAGCACGCCGAGTTCCGCCGGCAGGTCCAGCGTGGACTGCGGGAGCTCGCGCTCCGGGCGGCCCGGATCGAGGGCGAGTGCCAGCTGCTCGAGGGGCTGCTGCGCCGGCAGCACGGCATCGTCCCGGTCGACCTGGACGCCGTGCCGGCCGCGTTCCGGTCGCTGGTCGCGGACGTCCGGGAGGCCGAGCGGCTCCGGTCGTCGCTGCTGGACGACGACGCCCGCGCGGCCCGGCGCCGCCGGCTTGAGCTCTTCGAGGACCGCGAACGGGAGTTGGCCCGGACCCGGCAGCGGGCCCTGGACGCCAGCCGGGCGCTCGCCGCCGCCAAGCCCGGCGGCTGGGCCTTCCACCGGGCCGCCGGCGCGTACCGGAAGGCGCGCACCGGCCTGCGCGAGCAGGAGGAGGCGCTGGTCGCGGCGCAGGCCCAGCGTGACGCCGCCGAGCAGGAACTGCGCCGGGACGCGACCCGGCAGCAGGAGTTCCGGGCCCATCCGGGCGCCACGGTCACCGACCGGCTCGCCGGGTACGTCCGGGACCGGATCGACACCGCGGTCGCGGAGCACGAGCTGTTCCCGGCCTGGTTCACCACCGTGCTGGGGCACCGGCCGCTCCCCGCCCGGGCGGCCGAGTGGCGGGAGGCGGCGATCCAGCTCGTGCTGTACCGGATCACCTACGAGGTCACCGACGCGGTGGTGGCGCTCGGCCCGCCGCCGGAGAGCGGCCACCGCCTCACCCGGCACGACGCGGTGCAGGCCGCGCTGCGCCGGCTCGACGCTGAGGGTACGTAGTGGATTCTCTCATCTGAGCCACTCGTCACGAGGCTTCATGGCGTTGATGTGCTGTGAAAAGTCGGATCGTCTCAGCAGGGCTCCGTCGGCTGGTGGATCGTGCCCGCGGCGGGAGAGGGTGGTGCGGTCACGCTAAGTCAGGAGATTCCCGTGCGGAAATGGTGGCCGCTGGTCGCGGTGTGCCCCGGTACTTTCATGCTGCTCGTCGACGTCACCATCGTGAATGTGGCGCTGCCGCAGATGGCGGCCGACCTCGGCACATCCTTCAGCGCCCTGCAGTGGGTCGTGGACGGCTACGCGCTGTCACTGGCCGTGCTCCTGCTCGGCGCCGGCGCGCTCGGCGACCTGTTCGGGCACCGCCGGCTCTACGTCGGCGGCCTGATCGTGTTCGCGCTGTCCTCGCTGGCCTGCGGGCTCGCCGGCAACGACGCCGTCCTGATCGCCGCCCGGGTGGTGCAGGGCGTCGGCGCGGCGGCCATGTTCACCACCACCTTCGCCCTGCTCAACGCCGCCTACCAGGGCCGCTCCCGAGGCGTGGCGTACGGCGTCTGGGGCGGCGTCTCCGGCGCGGCCGCCGCGATCGGCCCGATCCTCGGCGGCCTGCTCACCGAGGCGCTGAGCTGGCGCTGGATCTTCCTGGTCAACCTGCCGGTGAGCGTCGCCGCGCTGGTGCTGTGCGGCACCGCGCCGGCCGCCGACCGGGCTGCCCGCCGCGGCCGCTTCGACCTGGCCGGCACGCTGACCTTCACGGTCGCGGCGCTGGCTCTGACGCTGGCCGTCATCCGGGCCACCGCGGTGGGCTGGGGCGCCGCGCAGACCTGGGGCCTGCTGGTGCTCAGCGGTCTGGCCCTGGCGGCGTTCGTGCTGGTGGAGCGGCGTAGCCCGCACGCGATGCTGGACCTGGCCCTGCTGCGCAACCGCTCGTTCGCCGGCATCCTGGTGGCGGCGCTGCTGGTGAACTTCGCGGCCTTCGCGGCGTTCACCTACACCTCGATCTGGCTGCAGACGGTCATCGGCCTCTCGCCCCTGCAGGCCGGCCTGACCGGGCTGCCGATGTCGATCGTCTCGGTGCTCGTCTCCGGGCTGGCGGGCGCGAAGCTGCACGGCCGGTCGCCACGGCTGATCATCGGTGGCGGGATGCTGCTGATCGGCGCGGGCAGCG
Source organism: Actinoplanes sp. NPDC049599 (assembly GCF_044465625.1). Lineage (NCBI taxonomy): Bacteria > Bacillati > Actinomycetota > Actinomycetes > Micromonosporales > Micromonosporaceae > Actinoplanes > Actinoplanes sp. NPDC049599. Next base: position 46,770 of record NZ_JBITLX010000047.1, on the reverse strand, counting down.
CCCTGTGCGCGCTGCTGCTCGGCGCGCAGTCCAGCTGGCCCGCCCTGCTGGCCGGGTACGCGGTGATCGGCGCCGGCGTCGGCCTGGTGATGCCGGCGCTGGCGGAGTCCGCGATGGGCGCGGTGCCGGCGCACCGCGGCGGCATGGCCGGCGGCGCGGTCACCACGGCCCGGCAGCTCGGCTTCGCGATCGGCATCGCCGTGCTCGGCACCGTCTTCGCCGGCCGGGCCGAGGACGACCTGGCCGGGCAGGGCGCCCCGGAGCCGGCCGGCACCGCGCACGCCCTCGCCGGCGGGCAGGCCGGCCGCATCCTGGCCGCGTTGCCGGACGGGCTGCGCGACACCGTCGACCGGGCGCTGCACCGCGCGGCGGTGGCCGGGCTGGACGCGGGTTTCCTGGTCTCGGCCGGGGTCGGCCTGCTCGGCGGGGTCGCCGTGCTGGTCCTGGTCCGGCCGGCCGGACCGGCGCGGTCAGAGCACCGGCCCGCCGAGTACGCCGCCGTCCACGATTGAGACGGCGTGCTTGACCCGGCTCTGCACCGGCACCGTCTCGCAGGTGCGGATCTCGGGGATGGCGGCGACCTCGGTGGTCAGATAGCGGTACAGCTCCTGGGCGTCGCGGCACAACGCGGCCGCGGTGATGGTGGCGGTGCCGGTGACCGCCGCCGCCCAGGCGAGCTGGCGGTGGTCGGCGAGCCGGGCGCCGACCGCGGCCAGATCGGCCGGCGCCACGGTGATCCACAGGCTCGCCGCGGCCCGGAAGCCCATCAGCGTCGCCGCCACCTCGGTGTCGAAGTACACCGCCTCGGCCTCGATCAGCGCGCCCAGCCGCAGGGCCACCCGGCGCTGGGTCCAGCCGGTGACCGCGGCCAGCGCGGCGTAGCCGGTCCGGCCGTCGGTGGCCAGCGCCCGCAACAGCGGCCGGTCGCCGGGCTCCACCCGGGCGTCGCCGCGCGCCGCCACCCGCAGATCCTCACCCACCGGCATCCCGGGCTCGGTGCCGTCCAGCAACCGCTCCAGCTGGTCCGCGCCGAGCTGGTCGTCGCCGGCGATCCAGTCCGTCTCGCCGCGGCCCACGAAGCGGTGCAGCACCTGGTGGGCGCTGAGCGAGAGCACGTTGGCCGCCCGGGGCAGATGGTGCAGCAGGCCCTCCGGCCCGTCGCGGCCCTCGGTGACCTGCACCGTGCAGCTCAGCTCGACGCCGCCGGCCCCGATCGTCACCCAGCTGGTGTCGGTGCGCCGGGCCAGCGCCTGCGCCGTGGTGGCCGCGGTGCCCGGACGGCAGTAGATCCGCAGCGTCCAGTAGGTGGTGCCGGGCAGCCGTTCCGGGTTGGCCTGCCCGAAGACCCGGATCAGCCCGGCGGTGCGCATCCGCTGGTAGCGCCGGGCGACGGTCTGCTCGGAGACCGCGAGCACGGCGGCCAGCCGGGCGAACGGCACCCGCGGGGCGAGCCGCAGCCCCTGGAGGATCTGCCGGTCGAGCCGGTCGACGACGGGGGAATCCGCGGAACTGCGAGCTGCCATGGACGGAATGCTACGTACCGACGTCAGTTGCCGAGTGCAGCTCCGTCCAGGATCACCACGCCGCCGGGCCGGTGGCAGGCGACCTCCACCAGCAGCTGGTCCGTCCCGGTGACCTTGGCGCTCAACGCCCGGCCGGCCTCGTTGACAACACTTTGCTGCACGCCCACCTCGAGGGTGCGGAAGGTGTCGTCCGGCTGCCGGATCTTCGTGTAGACCCGCACCTCGACCGGGTCCGCGTTCCGGGTCTCCGCCCAGCCGCTGACGGTCGCGGTGAACGTGCGGAACCGGCGGTCGAGGTCGTAGGTGAGGGTCCGGGCCTGGTCACCCGTCTCGTTGCTGGGGCACTCCACGACGACCGGCCGCGAATAGTCGGCCGCGGTCAGCTCGTCGGGCAGCGCGGTGACCTCGCCGCCGACCCGGGAGACGGTGTCCAGCGGGGTGCCGGCGCTCACCACCGGCGGCGCGGTGCCGGTCGGCGCGGTGGTCAGCGGCGCGTTCGCGGCCGGTGCGGCCGTCGGGGCTGCGGGCGTGGCCGGCTTGTCCTCCGGGCCGGTGGTCTGCTTCCAGGCCCAGCTGCCGCCCGCCGCGACCGCGGTCAACGCGGCGAGGACGGCGGAGATGACGCCGGCCTTGTCGCCCATGTTCAGGGCGCGCCACCGGTCGCGGAACCGACTGTGTGTGTGCGTACTCGTGCTTTCGGTCACCACTCTCGCCTTAATCATCGATGCACGGCCGACGAGGTGCGGAATATCGTCCCGGATGCGCGCCGATCGAGTGTTGCGTACCGTCCGGCGCCTGAAAAAGTGTTTTCAGCCGTTCCGGCGCTCCTCGTGTCCGTTCGACCGAGTCGCGCCGGTCGTCGATCTTGGAGTCGCGTTGACCTCACCGCAGCCGCCCTCCGGCGGTCCTTCCGGGCCGCCCGTTTCCGGGCCGCCCGCTGCCCGTCCGCCCGTCTTCGGCCAGGCCACCGTCGGCGGGCCCGGTCCGCAGGGGCAGCCTCCGGTCTCCGGGCCGCCCTACGGGTCACCCCCGTCCGCCCCACCGCCCGCCCGGTCGGGTCGTGTGGTGGCGCGGCTGGCCATGCTGGTCGCCGCCGTCGCGGTGCTGCTCGCGCTCGGCTCGTTCGGGGTGGCGGCCTGGGCGCTGAACAAGGCGAACGACGCCGTCGACGCCGTCGCGGCGCTCCAGCCTCCGCAGGGCGATCCGCCCGGCACGGCGCCGACCGCGGACCCGACGGCGGAACCGGAATCCACCGGCGACCCGGGTCTGGCCGAGCCGGGTCCGGCGGAGACCAGCAACGCGCCCCTCAACCCTCAGTCGGTCTTCAAGCTTTCCTACGAGAAGCGCACGCTGAACGTGCAGGTGACGGGCTGCGACAAGCGGAACGTCGACCTGGACGAGCCACGGCTCGACGCGGAGGGCGCGGCGGACATCTCCCTGGACGCGTGTACGGGCGGGATCGCCAAGATGGAGTTCACCGACGGCGTGGTCGCGGCGGTGGGGGAGAGCGCCATGACGCCGAACGAGTGCGCCGAGCAGATCCAGTTCAGCGCGATCCCGTCGACCAAGGAGTACCCCATGCGCAAGGGTGACGCGTATTGCATCCAGACGTCGCTCGCCGCCGCCAACAGCCGGGGTGACAGCCAGAGCATGGTCGTTGTCACCGTCACCGGGGTCAACGGCGACAACCTGGTCACCCTGCAGGCGACTGCGTACATCGTGCCTGAGTGACCGGGGCGTCTCCGGGCCGGTGCGCAGCCGTGCGGGGCGCAGCTGACACAATGTCGGATGCGCCCCGTAACCCTGTGAGGAGAAGTTTCCGTGATCCGTACCCATGACGCCGGCAGCTTGCGCGCGAGCCACGCCGGTCAGACGGTGACGCTCGCCGGGTGGGTCGCCCGCCGGCGCGACCACGGAGGCGTGATCTTCGTCGACCTGCGGGACGCCTCGGGCGTCGTCCAGGTGGTCTTCCGTGAGGAGGACGCGCACGCGCTGCGCAACGAGTTCTGCGTCAAGGTCACCGGCGAGGTCACCCAGCGCCCGGCCGGCAACGAGAACCCCGAGCTGCCCACCGGCGCCGTGGAGGTCACCGCGGCCGAGCTGGTCGTGCTCTCCGAGGCTGCGCCGCTGCCGCTGCCGGTCGACGACACCATCACGGCCTCCGACGACCTCCGCCTCAAGTACCGCTACCTGGACCTGCGGCGCAGCGGCCCGGCCAACGCGCTGAAGCTGCGCAGCCGGGCCAACCAGATCGCCCGGGAGATCCTGCACGCGCACGACTTCCACGAGATCGAGACCCCTACGCTGACCCGGTCGACGCCCGAGGGCGCCCGTGACTTCCTGGTCCCGGTCCGGCTCCAGCCCGGCTCCTGGTACGCCCTGCCGCAGTCGCCGCAGCTGTTCAAGCAGCTGCTGATGGTCGCCGGCATGGAGCGCTACTACCAGATCGCCCGCTGCTACCGCGACGAGGACTTCCGCGCCGACCGGCAGCCGGAGTTCACCCAGCTCGACATCGAGATGTCCTTCGTGACCCAGGACGACATCATCGCCCTGGGCGAGGAGCTCGTCGTCAAGCTGTGGGGCGAGCTGGCCGGCTACCCCGTCCAGACGCCGATCCCGCGGATCACCTGGACCGACGCGATGAACCGGTACGGCTCCGACAAGCCCGACCTGCGGTACGGCGTCGAGCTCACCGAGCTGACCGACTACCTGCGCGGCACCGGGTTCCGGGTGTTCGCCGGCGCGATCGACGCCGGTGGCTACGTCGGCGCGGTGGTCATGCCCGGCGGCGCCTCGCAGACCCGCAAGGAGCTGGACGGCTGGCAGGACTGGGCCAAAGCGCGCGGTGCCCGCGGCCTGGCGTACGTGGTGCTGGACGCCGAGACCGGCGCGGCCCGGGGCCCGGTCGCCAAGAACCTGTCCGAGGCGCACCTGGCCGGTCTCGGCGACGTGGTCGGCGCAAAGCCGGGTGACGCGGTGTTCTTCGCCGCCGCCACCGAGCGCCGCGAGGCCCAGGAGCTGCTCGGCGCGGCCCGCATCGAGATCGCCAAGCGGTCCGGCCTGATCGACGAGTCCACCTGGGCGTTCTGCTGGGTGGTCGACGCGCCGATGTTCGAAAAGACCGACAACGGTGGCTGGACGGCCGTGCACCACCCGTTCACCTCGCCGAACGACGAGTGGCTGGACAACTTCGAGTCCGCGCCGGACAAGGCGCTGGCATACGCGTACGACATCGTGGTCAACGGCAACGAGATCGGCGGCGGCAGCGTCCGTATCCACCGCGGTGATGTGCAGAGCCGGGTCTTCGACCTGCTCGGCATCACCCCGGAGGAGGCGCAGGACAAGTTCGGCTTCCTGCTGGAGGCGTTCAAGTACGGCCCGCCGCCGCACGCCGGCATCGCGCTGGGCTGGGACCGCACCTGCATGTTGCTCTCCGGCAACGAGTCGATCCGTGAGGTCATCGCGTTCCCGAAGACCCGCGGCGGCTTCGACCCGCTGACCGGCGCGCCCACGCCGATCACCGGCCAGCAGCGGCTGGAGGCCGGCATCGACGCCAAGCCGAAGGCCACCGCGCCGGCGCCGGGCACCGACGGCGTCGCGCTCCCGGTGCAGCACTCGAACTGATGCGGACGCTGATCGTCGGCGCCAGCGGTCACCTCGGCAGCGAGGTGGCGCGGCTGGCGTCGGCGACCGGCGCGGAGGTCCACGGGACCTCCACCTCCGGCGCCGACGGCTGGTCCAGGTTGGACATCACCGACCGGGCCGCGGTCCACGCGCTCGTCTCCCGGGTACGGCCGGAGCTGGTGGTCAACACCGCGTACCGGGCGGACAGCTGGACGATCTGTGCCGACGGCGCCGCCCACGTGGCCCTGGCCGCGGTTGCTGCCGGCGCCCGGCTGGTGCACGTCTCCACCGACGCGGTGCACGGCGGCCGCCCGGAGCCGTACCTCGATGACGAGTCGCCGACGCCGGTCTACCGCTACGGCGCGGCCAAGGCGGCGGCCGAGACCGCGGTGGCCGCGATCGACCCGGGGGCGGCGGTGGTCCGCACCTCCCTGATCGTCGGCGACGACCGCAGCAAGCAGGTGCGGCTCGCCCTCGACCTGGCCACCGGCCGGTCCCGGGGCGCGCTGTTCACCGACGAGTACCGCCGCCCGATCGACGCGACCGACCTGGCCGCGGCGATCCTGGAGCTGGCGGCGCGGGGCTACGCCGGGCTGATCAACGTGGCGGGCCCGCAGACGCTGAGCCGGGCGGAGCTCGGCCGGCTGGTGGCGGCCCGGCACGGCCTGGACCGGGCCACCGTGCCGGTGTGCACAACCGCCGAGGCCGGCCTGGGCCCCCGCCCCGGTGCCCTCCTGCTGGACAGCTCCCGGGCGGCGGGCCTGCTCAAGACCCCGCTGCGGCCGGTGGAGGAGGCGCTAGCGGACCTGGGCGGCGGTCAGCAGCGCCAGCACCGCAGGAGTGGCCCGCTGTAGCGAGGGCAGCGCGTTGACCGGAGTGACGGCGACCCGCCGGCACCCGTCGAGTTCGATGTGGACGGCCTCCCCGCCGTCGTCCGGCCGCAGCACCACGAACCGGCCGGCCGGCTCGGCGCAGGCCCGGTCGCCCCGGGGCGCCACGCGGACTGCGTTGTTGATGGCCCGGCCCTGCGCCGCGGACAGCTGACCGCCGTACCAGAAATCACCGGACGGACCCCGGTAGGCGCAGAGGCGGACCGGCGAGCGGGCGGAGAACAGCCGGCCGACGGCCGGCGCCCAGTCCTGCCCGCGCGCGTGCCGGGCCACCACGTCGACGTCCCACCGCTGGCTGCAGCCGGCCGCCGCCGCCTCGGCCGACTGGATCTGCTCGATCTGCCAGGTGCCGACCCGGCCCAGGACCAGGGACCCGGCGGCCCGGCGAACCTCCAGCCGGTGCTTGCCGCAGGCGTCGCGCGGCACACCCGGCCGCACCCAGCGGCCCTGCGCGTCGAGCAGGACGAACCACGGCACCCGGGGATTGTCGTCGGTGCAGGGCTGGTCGGTACGCGGCTCGCCGGGCAGCCGCAGCGCCGCCACCAGCGCCGTCACCTGGTCGCTGCGGTCCTCGGTGCCGATCAGCCACCGGCTGCCGTCCGGCCGCTGCTCGTTGTCGGCGCCGCAGACGACGGCGCCGACCGCCGCGAAGTCCTCGTCCAGCCGGGGCAGGTCACCCGCGTCGACCTCGGCCGGCTCCTGCGCCTGCCGGCAGGACTCCCACCGGGGCGCGCTGCCGGCTACCTCCGCCGGCCCGGCGCAGGCAGCGAGCGCCGGCGTGATCAGCAGAGCGAGGGCGAGGACGGCGCGGTTCCAGCTCATGAGGGCTCCTCGGGCAGGCGGGTTCCACCACCTCCGACGGGCCCGGCCACCCGGCGGTTCCGGCTCAGCCGGCGGCCACGGCCTGGGCCCGGCCATCGTCCGGGCCGGCGATGCGGGTGCGGTTCAGCTGAGCGGTGACCATGATGGAGCCGAACCCGTCGCACCTGGAGGCGCCCGTGCTGGCCGAACCCACCATCCGGTTCCGTACCGAGCAGGTCTACGTGGCCCGGCGGGAGTCGATCACCATGACCGATTTCGCCCGGGTCGCCGACCATCTCCCGACCATGTTCGGCTGGCTGGGCGAGCGCGGGGTCACCCCGGTGGGCGCGCCGTTCCTCCGCTACCGGGTCATCGACATGTCCGCCGAGCTGGTGGTCGAGGCCGGCATCCCGCTGGCCGCGCCGATCGAGGTCGACCCGCCGGCCTTCGTCGACGTGCTGCCCGCCGGCCGGTACGCGTCGGTCACCCATATCGGACACCCGGACGAGCTGATGGGCGTGACCGCGGCCCTGCTCGACTGGGGGCAGCGGCAGGGCATCGCGTGGGACGTGACCCCGACGCCCGAGGGCGAGGTGTGGGGCGCCCGGCTGGAGGTGCTGCTGACCAACCCGGTCGAGGAGCCGGACCAGCACAAGTGGGAGACCACCCTGCTGTTCCGCCTCGCCGACCAGCCCTGACCCGGCCGGTCAGCCGGCGCCGATCAGCGCGGTGGCCTGCCGGGCGGCGGCCAGCAGCCGCGGGTCCGGGTGGCGCGCCGCCATCTCGATCGCGGCGTCGGCGAACTTGATCGCGTGCGCGTCGCCGGAGTCGGTGGCGCGCTGCAGGACGGCCGCGGCGTCCTCCGCGTCCACTGTGCACGCCCGGGCGGCCGGGGGAGCGTAGGCCGCGGTCACCGCCGCGGTCGCCGCCCACGCGGCCGCGAGGCTCAGCCCGTGCAGTGCGGCGGGCAGCACCGGCAGGGTGCGGAGCACGGCGAGCGGGGCGGTTGCCGCGTGCACGAGCAGCACCGGGTTGCCGTACCCGTGGGTCGCGTGCCGGCGGACCGCGGCCGTGACGATCCCGGCCAGCCGGTCCGGCACGGTCCGGTCCGGGTCGCCCGGCACCGCGCCGGCCGCGGCCGGCCAGCCCGGCAGGTCGGCCAGCTGCGCCAGCCGGGACCGGATGCCGGAGCGCTGATCCGGTACGCGCGGCACGGCGTCCAGCGCCGCCCGGGGATCCGAGCCCCGGTACGGCCCCCTCCCGGCCGGGGCCAGCGGCTGCCACCGGGCCGCCCAGTACGCCAGCCCCTGTCCCAGCTCGGCCACCCGCACCGGGCTCTCCCGTTCCCGCAGCGCCCGTACCGCGTGACCGACCCTGATCACCCCGTGCGTGGCGCCCGCGGCGATGCCCGGCAGCAGCCGCGGCCACCAGCGCGCCAGCACGTCCGGCCACGGCTCGGTCCGTACCGCCCGGTCGAAGAAGGCCAGCCAGTCGCCGGTGCGCACCGGGTCGCCCAGGGGCTCACGCCACTCCTCCGGTGCGATCGGCGCGATGCCGCGCGGCGCCTGCTCCAGTCGCCGCGTGTAGCCGTCGAGCCAGCGGTGCACCCGCGTCGCGTGCCCGTGCCGCACCATTGCCTCAGCCGCCATCGGCCCGTGGTTGGACAGCCAGCCGTCGTGTTCCGGCCCGGTGCCGTGCAGCCGGCCCAGAGCCTCGTCGAGAATTCCGGTCATCGGCGCAGCGTGCGGGTTGAAGCAAGGTTGAGGTCAAGGGGCCATCATGAGCCGGTGGAGGATCTCGGTTCCCGGCCGTTCTGGCGCGGGCTCAGCCGGGGCGAGCAGCGCTGGCCGTTCGCTCTCGCGTTCGTCGTGATGATCGCCCTGCAGCTGATGCTGCCCGAGCGGTACAGCCTGGGCGCGCGGTGGGTGCTGCCGGCGATCGAGGTGGTGGTCATCGGCGTGCTGGTGGCCGCGAACCCGGGCCGGCTGGAGCGCCGCACCCCGATGCTGCGCCGGCTGAGCCTGACCCTGATCGCGGTCGCCAGCCTCGGCACGGCGTGGTCGGTCGGCAAGCTGGTGACTGCCATCGCCGGCGGCAAGGACACCGGCAGCGCGGCCGAACTGCTCGGCAGCGGCGCCGCGATCTGGCTGATCAACGTGCTGACCTTCGCGGTCTGGTACTGGGAGCTGGACCGCGGCGGGGCGCCGGAGCGGGCCGCCGGCACCGACCCGTACCCGGACTTCCTGTTCCCGCAGATGACCGCGCCGGAGCTGGCGCCGGGGCACTGGCGGCCGCAGTTCGCCGACTACCTGTACCTGGCGTTCACCAACGCGACCGCGTTCAGCCCCACCGACACGTTGCCGCTGACCCGCTGGGCCAAGCTGACCATGCTGCTGCAGTCGGCGATCTCGCTGGTCACCGCCGCCCTGGTGATCGCCAAGGCGGTCAACGCGCTGGGATGATCAGCCGCATCCCGGGATGGTCCTCGGTGCGGACGAAGCCGAGCGCGGCGTAGAGCGGCTCACCCTCCGCCGAGGCGCGCAGGTCGACGGCGGTGATGCCGCGGCCGGCGTACCAGTCGAGCAGGGCGGTCAGGCAGGCCCGCGAGTAGCCGCGGCGGCGGTACCGCGGGTCGGTGGCGACGTTGTACACGTACCCGCGCAGTCCGCTCGAATCCCGCGGGCCCGGCAGCCGCTGATCCACCGCGCCCACCACGCAGGCCGCGAGCCCCGGCTCGTCGGGCCGGTCCACCACGAAGGCGGCGAGCGGCTCCGCCGGGTCGCCGAGCAGCCGCTCCAGCACCGGGACGCCGGCGCTCAGCCAGCTGCCGGCGGTGACCGCGCCCGGGTGCATGGACGCCAGCATCACGTGCCGCAGGCGCATCAGCTCGGCGGCATCGCCGGCCCCGGCGCGACGGGTTTCGCTCATGCCGCATCCTGCCACGGCAGGGTTGCACAATTTGCGTGCACAAGTATTGTGCAACTGTGGAACCGACGCAGGTGCACCTCGACGCCAAGCAGATCCGGGTGCTCGCCCACCCGCTGCGGGCCCGGCTGCTCGGCCGGCTGCGGATGGACGGCCCGGCCACCGCGACCCGGCTCGCCGCGGCCCTCGGCACCAACACCGGCGCCACCAGCTACCACCTGCGCCAGCTGGCCGACGTCGGGCTGGTCGCCGAGCAGGAGGGCGCCGGCCGCGGCCGGGAGCGCTGGTGGCGGGCCGCGCACGACTACAGCAGCTGGCAGCGCGACGCCTTCGCCGGTGACCCGGACGCGACCGCCGCGGCCGACTGGCTCGACAGTTATGCGCTGCGGCGCTTCGTGGAGGAGACGGAACGCTGGCGGCGGGCCCGGCCCGACGCGTCGCCGGCCTGGCGGGCCGCCGCCGGCTTCTCCGACTACTTCGTCAACCTGGGCACCGAGCAGCTCGGCGCGCTCACCGCCGAACTCGGCACGGTGATCGAGCGCTACCGCGTCCTGGGCGAGACCGAGCCCGGCCCGGACGCTCGGCAGGTGCTCCTCTACCTGTACGCGGTCCCGAGGGCGGACCCGTCGTGAGCGCGCTGACGGCCGTGCAGGCGCGCCGGCGGTTCCTGTGCCTGGTCGCGCTGCGCTGGCTGCCGGTCGGCCTGATGATCCCGGTGATCGTGCTGCTCCCGCTCGAGCGCGGCCTCACCCTGGCCCAGTACGGCTCGGCCGCCGCCCTGCAGGGCCTGGTCGTGTTGCTGCTGGAGCTGCCGACCGGCGGGCTGTCCGACGCGATCGGCCGCCGCCCGGTGCTGCTGCTGGCCGGGGTGCTCGCGATCATCTCGCTGGCGCTGCTGACCGTGGCCGACTCGGTGCTGCTCTTCGTGGTCGTCTACGGGCTGCAGGGTGTCTACCGCGCGCTCGACAGCGGGCCGCTGGAAGCCTGGTACGTCGACCAGGCCCTGGCCGCCGACGAGCACGCCGACATCGAGACCGGGCTGAGCCGCAGCGGTGCGGTGCTCGGCGTCGCCATCGGGCTGGGTGCGCTCGGCTCCGGCGGGCTGGTGGCCCTCGACCCGTTCGCCGGGGTCACGGCACTGAGCCTGCCGGTCTACGTGGCCCTGGGCCTGCAGGTCGTGTCGCTGGCCGCGGTGGCGCTGCTGATGACCGAGCGGCGCCCGCACCGCGGGCTCGCCGCACTGGCCGGTTCGGTCCGCGGTGTGCCGGCGGCAGTCGGCGGCGCGCTGAGCCTGCTGCGCCGCTCCCGGGTCATCGTGGCGCTGATCGCCGTGGAGCTCTTCTGGGGTTTCGGCATGGTGGCCTTCGAGAGCCTGATGCCGGTCCGGCTGGCGGAGGTGCTCGGCGACCCGGGCCGGGCGTCGGCGCTGATGGGCCCGGTCGGGTCGGTGGCCTGGCTGGCGTCGGCCCTGGGCGCGGCGTTGATCCCGCTGCTGGCCCGGCGGATCGGGGCGCCGTGGACCGGCTTCGTGCTGCGCCTGCTGCAGGGGGCGACGGTGGCCGGCATGGCGCTGTTCGCCGGGCCGGTGGGCGTGATCGCCGCGTTCCTGGTCTGTTACACGGTGCACGGCGCGTCCAGCCCGGTGCACATGGGGCTGCTGCACCGGCAGGTCGACGGGCCGTACCGGGCGAGCCTGATCTCGCTCAACTCGATGGTGGGCCAGCCGGCGGGCGCCATCGGGCTGGTCACCCTCACGGCCGTCGCGTCGGCGGTGAGCCTGCCGGTGGCGCTGCTGGTCGGCGCCGGGGTGATCGCCGTGGCGGCGCCGCTCTACCTGGTCGCCCGCGGCCCGGCCGCGGTGACCCCCGTCACCCCGGCCCCGGAGCCCGCACCGGCGCCCTGAGCGGGCACGTCCACGGTGGAGTTTATCGGCGACCACCTGGGGGGTAGTAGCACGACAAGTGCTCTCATCCCCCCGGAGGAATCCATGCTTGCTATCGCCGCCGCGATCGTTTTCGGCATCTGGCTGCTGCTCGACCTGTTCGACACCAACCTCGGCGCCCCCGACCTGTTCAACTTCTCGACCATGGCCTCGCTCGGCCTGCTGCTCCTCTCGCTCTACCTGGCCGGCGTGGGCAGCGGCCCGCGGGCCGGCGGCGGCAGCGGCAGTGGCCGTCGCTTCTACGGCCGTCGTCCCGGCCGCGGCTGATCCGTTGATTTCGGCATACGGCCCGCCTTTGGTGCATTTCCGGCACACGAGGGCGGGCCGGTACTGTCGTTGCCGATGGAACTCGACGGACTGTTCCCCCTGACCGAGCCGGGCGGTGTCCGCACCGCGTCGCCGGCCGGTGCGGAGTCCGCGGGCTTCACCACCTGGTCCGAGGACTCGCCGCTGCCGGTGCGGATGCGCCCGGCGAGCATCGACGAGCTGGTCGGCCAGCAGCACCTGCTCGCCCCCGGCGCCCCGCTGCGCCAGCTCGTCACCGGCACCACGCCGATGTCGGTCATCCTGTGGGGCCCGCCCGGCACCGGCAAGACCACGATCGCCCACCTCGTCGCCGGCGCCACCGACCGCAAGTTCGTGGCCATGTCCGCGCTGACCGCCGGGGTCAAGGACGTCCGCGCGGTCATCGACACCGCCCGCCGGCAACGCCGCGCCGGCGGCCCGCCGACCGTGCTGTTCATCGACGAGGTGCACCGCTTCAGCAAGACCCAGCAGGATTCGCTGCTCGCCGCGGTCGAGGACCGGACGGTGACGCTGCTGGCGGCGACCACTGAGAACCCCTACTTCTCGGTCATCTCGCCGCTGCTGTCCCGCTGCGTGCTGCTCACCCTGCAGGCCCTCGACGAGAACGACGTCCGGCAGCTCGTGCGCCGCGCGGTCACCGACCCGCGCGGCCTGGGCGGCGCGGTCACGCTCACCGACGAGGCCGAGGAGCATCTGGTACGCCTGGCCGGCGGCGACGTCCGCAAGGCGCTGACCGCCCTCGAGGCCGCGGCCGGGTCCGCCACCGCGATGGGTGTGACCGAGATCGACCTGGCCACCGCCGAGCAGGCCGTCGACGTGGCCGCGGTCCGCTACGACCGCGACGGCGACGCCCACTACGACGTGATCAGCGCGTTCATCAAGAGCATGCGCGGCTCCGACCCGGACGCGGCGCTGCACTGGCTGGCCCGGATGCTGGTCGCGGGCGAGGACCCCCGGTTCATCGCCCGGCGCATCGTGATCTTCGCCAGCGAGGACATCGGCATGGCCGACCCGCAGGCGCTGCTGATCGCCACCGCGGCGGCACAGGCCGTCCAGTCGGTCGGCCTGCCCGAGGCCCAGCTCAACCTGGCACAGGCGGTGGTGCACCTGGCGACCGCCCCGAAGTCGAACGCGGTGACTACCGCGCTGGGCGCGGCCCTGGCCGACGTCCGGGCCGGTCGCGGCGGCGCGGTCCCACCCGGCCTGCGGGACGCGCACTACCCCGGCTCACGTGGTCTCGGTCACGGCAAGGGCTACCGGTATCCACACGACGACCCGAAGGGTGTTGTTAGGCAGCAGTATGTGCCGGATGATCTGATCGGCGCGGACTATTACCGCCCGACCGACCACGGCGCGGAACGTGCGGTCGGCGAGCGGTTGCCCCGTCTGCGCAGAATCGTGCGGGGCCCGTCCGCGGACCCCGGACCCCCGCCACCCGGCCCGGGCGGCACGAACCGCCCGTCCGCCGACGGGCCGAAAACGACCGACAGCGGCCCAGCCGCCGGAGAGGACCAGCCGTGAGCAGGCGCGGTGCCGAGAGGCCCGACGACGAGGCCGACCAGCGCGAACAGGCCGGCCGCAGCCGCCGCCTGTTCGGTCGCGGCCGGCCGGAGCCGGTCGAGCCCGTCGAGGTGCCCCGCGAGGAGACCGGCTGGCTCGACGACCTGCGCAGCGCCAAGGAGGACCGGTCGGCGATCGGCCCGGGGGCTCGGGAGGGCGAGGCCCGTACGAGCAAAAGCGGCCGTCGTGCACCGGGCCCGGACGATCCGCTGGATGATGAGTCACCGTTCCCGGCGGCTCCGCGATCTCCGGCGGCGCCGCGGGCCGCGGCTGCTCCGGGGTCTCCTGCTGGGCCGCGGGCCGCGGCTGCTCCGGGGTCTCCTGCTGGGCCGCGGGCCGCGGCTGCTCCGGGGTCTCCTGCTGGGCCGCGGTCTGCGGCTGCTCCCGGGTCTCCGGCTGGGCCGCGGGGCGGCCCTGGTCCGCGTGGCGGGGCTGTTGCGGGTGGGCAGGGTGGTCCGCGTGTTGGTTCTGGTCCGGGTGCCCCGGGTGGTCCGCGTGTTGGTTCTGGTCCGGGCGCGCCGAGTGGTCCGCGTGCTGGGTCTGGTCCGGGCGCGCCGGGTGGTCCGCGCGCTGGTTCTGGTCCGAGTGTGTCGGGTGGTCCGCGTGCCGGCTCTGGTCCGCGTGCTGGTTCTTTCCCGGGTACCGGTCCTGTTTCGGGTGGGCCGGGCGGTTCCGGGCCGGGTGCGCCTGGTGGTCCGCGGTCTCCGGGTGGTGCCGGGCAGCCGCCGAGCTGGCAGGCCGGCTCCGCCGAGCATGCGACCGGCGCCTGGCAGTCCGCTCCCGGCCAGGCCGGCCCTGGTCAGCCTCCGGCCGGCCCACCGGCATCCCGGCACGGCGCGGGCACCGGCGAGCCCACCGGCCGGCACGCGCCGATCGATCGCAGCGAGCCCGGCATCCGTCCGGCCGGTCGCCGCGCGGCTCCGGTGCCGCCGGAGCCCGGCGACCTGTCGGCTCCCGGCCACGGCCGCCGGCAGATCGACGCCGGCAACCGGGGCGGCCGGATCGACCCGAGCCCCTCCGGCGCCTTCCCGGCGGTCAGCCCCACGTCGGCCGTGCCCGCCTCGGGCAACGCGCCCGCGGTGCCGCCGGTCCGCCCGACCTCCCCGGCCCGCCCGCCGGCCCAGCCCGGCTTCGGCCGCGGCGGCGGTCACGCCGCGCCGGAGCAGCCGGGTGTCGTGCGCGGTGGTCACGCCGCGCCGGAGCAGCCGGGGGTGGTCCGTGGTGGTCACGCCGCGCCGGAGCACCCGGGTGTCGTGCGCGGTGGCCATGCCGCGCCCGAGCCATCCGGTGGCCACGCCGCGTCCGACGAGATCAGCGGCTTCGCGACCGGTGGCCACGCCGTCCGGCCGGGCGGCGCCAGCCGGCCGGTGTCCGCCGTCCCGGGTCCCGAAGGTCAGCCCTTCGGCGCCCGCAACGCCGGTGCGGCCGCGCACGCACGCCCCGACAGCTTCCCGCCCGAGTCAGGCGGCCGGCACGGCCGCCACGACGCCCCTGAGCCCACCGGTCGCTCCGGCGGCCAGCACGGCGCCCCCGACCCCGACGACGAGCCCGGCACCGGAACGATCGGCCGCCGCGACGCCGCCGGTCCCCGTGGCCGCGGCGTTCCCGACCCTGCCGGCCGTGGTGTTCCCGACCCCGCTGGGCGTGGCGTTCCCGACCCTGCAGGCCGTGGCGGACCTGGCTCCGCTGGGCGTGGTGGTCCCGACCCTGCAGGCCGTGGCGGACCTGGCTCCGCTGGGCGTGGTGGTCCCGACCCTGCAGGCCGTGGTGGACCTGCCGCCGCCGGCCGCGGCGTTCCTGACCCTGCCGGTCGTGGTGGACCTGGCACCCCGGGGCGTGGTGGTCCGGCCACCGGCCCGGCCGTGCCGCCGGTTCGCGCGTCGGCCGTGGTTCCGCCCGTGGTGCCCGGGCGTGAAGGCGTCCGCACACCCGCCGTCCCCGGCCGCGCCGGTGCGATGGCAACCACCAACTCCGGCGTCATCGGCACCACCGGTCAGATCGCGCGTGCCGGCGAGGCCGCGGCCCGCGCGGCGGGTCGGGGCACCGGGCGGGTAGCCCGGCCCGGTCAGCCGCAGGGTCGTCCCGTGCCCGGTCAGCCGCAGGGTCGTCCCGTGCCCGGTCAGCCGCAGGGTCGTCCCGTGCCCGGCCAGCCAGGTGCCGCTCCCCAGGGCCCGCGCCAGCCCGGCGCCGGTCAGCCCGGCGCCGGCCAGCCCGGTCAGCCCGGTGTGGGTCAGCCCGGTGGGGTCCAGCCGGGAACGGATCCGGGAGGGACCGGCCGGGTGCCGGGCGGTCGTCCCGCGCCGGGCGGTCGTCCCGCCCCGGGTCAGCAGGGCATGCGCCAGCCGGCGCCGGGCCGGGCCGCACCCGGTCAGCCGCCGGCTCCGGGCCAGCAGCCCCCCGGCCATCAGACCGGTGGGCGCGCGGCACCCGGCCGGCCGCCGGGCGGTCGCACCGCGCCCGATCAGCAGCCGAGCGGTCTCGCCGGCCCTCCCGGCTACCCGGGTCCCGGACAGGTCTCCGGCCCGATCGAGAGCGGCCAGCACAGCGCCGGCGCAGTCCGTGCCCCCGGCCGCGCCGCGCCGGGCCGCGGTGCGCCCGGCCAGCAGCCGAACGGCCCCGGCGGCCGTCACCCGAGCAACCCGGTCAGCCCCGCCGACCCGAGTGGCCTGCCGATCCGCCCGGGCAGCCCGGCTCCCGGTGGCCCGGCTCGCGGACTCTCCGGCCCCGGCCTGCCCAGCGGCCTCCCCGGTGGTTCTCACCAGGCTGGGGTTCAGCCGGGTGGTTCTCATCAGGCCGGCGTTCAGCCGGGCGGCTCTCACCAGGCCGGGCGGCCGGGCGGCTCTCGCCAAGCCGGTGCCCAGGCCGGCGGTTCGCATCAGGCCGGGGTTCAGCCCGGCATCCCGAACCAGGCCGGCATTCCGAACCAGGCCGGCATTCCGAACCAGGCGGGCATCCCGAATCAGCCCGGTGGTCCTGGCCAGCCCGGAGCGGTGCCCCGTGGCGCCCGGCCGGGCGGCGGTTCCGCGCGGCCGGGTAGCCCCGCCCACCCCGCCGGACCGGCGCAGCGCGGCGGCCCCGGGCAACCCGGTGGGGCGACGGGTCCCGTTCCGCGCGGCGGGCCCGGCCAGCCGGGCGTCGGCCGGCCGGGTGGTTCGACCGGTCCCGGCTCGCGGCCCGGTCAGCCCAGCGGGCTGCCGCGGCCCGGTCAGCCCGGTGGCCCGGGTGCTCCGGGTCAGGCCGGTGGGCTTGCGGCTCCCGGCCAGCCGAGCGGCCTTGCCGGCCCGCATGGCGACGATCACATCGGCGCCGCGCCGCGTCCGGCCAGCCTGGACGATCCCGGCCGGCCTGTCCGCGGCACCGGTCCGGCGCTGCCCGGCCGGGGCGCCGCCGAGGTCCCGCCGGTTCGTGGCACCGGGCCCGTGACCCCGGGCCGGGGCACGCCCGAGCTGCCGCAGAGTCGCGGCGCCGCCGATCTCCTGCCGGGCCGTGGCGCCGCAGCCGCGCCCCCCGGGCGGGGGACCGGCGAGGTGCCCACGCGCGGCACGTCCGATCTGCCCGGTCGCGGCGCCGCCGGCGTCCCCGGCCGGGGCACGCCCGAGCTGCCGGGCCGGGGAGCGGCCGAGATTTCCGCCCATGGCGCCGCTGGAGTGCCTGGTCGCGGAGCCACCGAGGCGCCCGGCCGGGGCGCGGCGAGTGTGCCGGGCCGAGGCGCTGCCGAGGTGCCGGGTATTTCCGGCCGCGGGACTGCTGACGGGCCCGGTCGTGGGGCTGCGGAGGTGCCGGGTCGCGGGACTGCCGACGTGCCGGGTCGTGGGACCGCTGACGGGACCGGTCGTGGGACTGCTGACGGGACCGGTCGTGGGGCCGCGGAGGTGCCGGGTCGTGGTGCTGCCGATTTGTCCGGGCGGGGCAAGGCCGAAGTGCCGGGTGCGGTCGAGCCGGCCGGGCGGGGTAAGGCCGAGCCTGCCGGGCGCGGTGCCGGTGAGCTGACCGGCCGGGTCAGGGCCGAGGTCACCCCGCCGGGGCGGGTTGTTGCTGCTGCGGTTGTCGGCGCTGTGGCCGTACCGGAAGAGGATGCCGGCGGTGAATCGCCTGGCGGGCTGCGCGGGGCCGGGGCCGAGTTGCGGGCCCGGTTGCGGACCGAGCGGCGGCTGCGGGTGATCACGCTGGTCACGCTCAGCGTGATCGTGCTCGGGCTGCTGCCGTTGCTGTTCGGGATCCGGTCGGCGACGCGGGACCCGGTGTTCAACTCGCTGGACGCGCTCGGGGTGCCCGGATGGGCCGACAACAACATCGACGATCGCACCAGCGGCAGCATCTGGTGCTTCTTCGACTGCCGGTTCCGGGAGCGGACCGCGCAGTCCGACCGGCCGCTGGAGGAGACCGACAAGGCCTACTCCGCCGCGCTCACCGCGGCCGGCTGGCGGGCCCGCGGCGGGGAGTGCTCCGACCAGCCGAACACCACCGGCCGGTACACGTGCTGGACCCGGGACGAGTTCAGTTTGGACCTGTGGGTGCGGCCGCCGGGCTGCGCGGTTGACGCCGTCGCCGCGCAGGATCCGGCCACGTTGCCGTCCACCGGGCCGGACGGGCTGGTGCCCACCACGGACCCGGCGACCTGCACCGGCTCGACCGTGAGCATCAAGGTGCAGAACGCCGTCACCGACCCGCGGCTCAAGCCTCAGCCTGCCGTGGATCCCTCCCTGATCGGCGAGACGCCTGACCCCGTGCTGACGAACGACACGTTGCTGGACCCGACACCGACGCCGTCGTGACGCGCGTTCCGGTCACGGACGGTAGGGTCTGCACGTTGTCACGCTGTGAGGCACGTCAGTAGAGGAGACGCGTAGATGGACGTTACCGCCGGAGAAATCGCAGGCCTGATCGCGGCGGGCGCGTTTTTGATGCTCGTGCTGGTGCTCGCCGTGCCGATCCTCAAGCTGCGCCACACCGTTGATGCCACCACCCAGGCGATCAACGACCTGAACGACCGCACCGGGCCGCTGCTCGGCAACGTCACCGAGACGGTGGGCAACGTGAACACCGCGCTGGGCCAGGTCCAGATCTCTTTGGACGGTGTGAACGTGCAGCTCGCCAAGGTCGACACGATGACCGAGCACGCGCAGAACATCACGGCGAGCGTGGCCAACCTGACCACCGTGGTGTCGGCCGCCGCCGCCAACCCGCTGATCAAGGTGGCGTCGTTCGGCTACGGCCTGCGCAAGGCCGCCGCCGCCCGCCGGCACGCCGAGGACGAGCGCGAGGTCCGCGCCTCCCTCAAGCAGCGCCGCAAGGCCGCCCGCGCGGCCCGCTGACCCATCTCCAGTTTCTAGCTCGGAAGGAACACCGCCATGAAGCGGCTGCTCTGGCTGGGTGTCGGCCTGGCCGTCGGCGCCATCGTCGTGCGCAAGGTCACCCGTAAGGCCAACGAGTTCACCCCCACCGGCATCGCCACCTCGCTGTCGCAATCCGCTGGCGGCCTGGTGGAGTCGCTGCGTAGCTTCGTGGATGACGTCCGCGAGGGGATGGCCGAGCGGGAGCAGGAGATCCACGAGGCCTTCGCCGCGGGCGAGCTCTACGAGGACAAGTTCGCCGAGCTGCGCGACGACGCGCCCGGCCGGCATGCGAGTGAGGACCAGCGATGAAGACGGCGGAGATCAAGCGGCGCTTCCTGGCGCATTTCGAGGCGAACGGGCACACGGTCGTGCCCAGTGCCCCGCTGCCCGCCATCGACGACCCGAACCTGCTGTTCATCAACGCCGGCATGGTGCAGTTCGTGCCGTTCTTCCTGGGCCAGCGCACCCCGCCGTACGCGCGCGCGGTCAGCGTGCAGAAGTGCATCCGGACGCCGGACATCGACGAGGTCGGCAAGACCAGCCGGCACGGCACGTTCTTCCAGATGAACGGCAACTTCTCGTTCGGTGACTACTTCAAGGCCGAGGCGATCCGGCTGGCCTGGGAGCTGTCGACCAACCCGGTCGAGCAGGGCGGTTTCGGGCTGGACCCGGAGCGCATCTGGGCGACGGTCTACCTCGACGACGACGAGGCGGCCGAGATGTGGCGCGCGACCGGCGTGCCCACCGAGCGGATCGTGCGCCGGGGCAAGAAGGACAACTGGTGGCACATGGGCATCCCCGGCCCGGGTGGCACCTGCTCCGAGCTCTTCTACGACCGCGGAGCCGACTACGGCAAGGCGGGCGGCCCGGAGGTCGACGAGGACCGGTACATGGAGTACTGGAACCTGGTCTTCATGCAGTACGAGATCACCGACGTGAAGAGCAAGGACACCTTCACGATCGTCAGTGACCTCCCCAAGAAGAACATCGACACCGGCATGGGCCTGGAGCGGGTCGCGTCGATCCTGCAGGGCGTCGACAACCTGTACGAGATCGACGAGGTCAAGCCGATCCTGGCGCGCGCGGCGGAGCTGGCCGGCAAGGTCTACGGCGCGCACTCCGGTCACGAGGCCGGCCTGTCGCACCCCGACGACGTGCGGCTGCGGGTGATCGCCGACCACGTCCGCACCGCGCTGATGCTGATCGGGGACGGGGTCACACCGTCCAACGAGGGCCGCGGCTACGTGCTGCGGCGGATCATGCGCCGGGCGATCCGGGCGATGCGCCTGCTCGGCTGGCAGGGCGCGACGTTCCCCGAGCTGCTGCCGGTGGCCCGCGACTGCATGGCGCCGTCGTACCCGGAGCTGGCGAAGGAGTTCGGCCGGATCTCCACGTACGCGTACGCGGAGGAGGAGGCGTTCCTGTCCACGCTGCGCGCGGGCACCACGATCCTCGATTCGGCGATCACCGAGACCAAGAGGTCCGGCGGCGCGAAGCTCAGCGGCGCGCAGGCGTTCCAGCTGCACGACACGTACGGCTTCCCGATCGACCTGACCCTGGAGATCGCCTCCGAGCAGGGCCTCGACGTCGACCAGGACGGCTTCCGCCGGCTGATGGCCGACCAGCGGTCCCGCGCGAAGGCGGACGCGGCCGCGCGTAAGACCGGCCACGCGGACCTGTCGGCGTACCGCGCGGTGCTCGACAACGGCGGCCCGGTGGAGTTCACCGGTTATGCCGAGGTCACCCGCGAGTCGCGGGTGCGCGCGCTGCTCGGCGACTCCGGCGCGGTGCAGGTGGCGGGCGAGGGCGACTACGTGGAGCTGGTGCTCGACACCACCCCGTTCTATGCCGAGGGCGGCGGCCAGCAGGCGGACACCGGGCTGATCAACGTCGGCGGCGGCCAGGTCGAGGTCGTCGACGTGCAGCAGCCGCTGCCCGGCCTGATCGTGCACAAGGCCCGGGTGGTCCGCGGCGAGGTGCGCGCCGGCGAGGCGGGCTTCGCGGAGATCGACGTGACCCGCCGCAAGGCGATCTCGCGCTCGCACACCGCGACCCACCTGATCCACCAGACCATGCGGGCGTTCCTCGGCGAGTCGGCGACCCAGGCGGGTTCGCTGAACGCGCCGGGCCGGCTGCGCTTCGACTTCAACACCCCGGGGGCCGTCTCGCCCACGGTGCTGCACGACGTCGAGCAGCAGGTCAACGAGGTGCTGCTGCGTGACCTGGAAGTTCATGCGTTCGTCACCTCGCAGTCCGAGGCGCGCCGGCTCGGCGCGATGGCCCTGTTCGGGGAGAAGTACGGCGACGAGGTCCGAGTAGTTGAAGTCGGCGACTACGCGCGTGAACTTTGCGGCGGCACGCACGTGGCGCGCTCGGGTCAGCTGGGCCTGGTGAAGATCCTCAACGAGTCGTCGATCGGCGCCGGCGTCCGCCGGGTCGAGGCGCTCGTCGGCATCGACGCGTTCGGCTTCCTGGCCAAGGAGCACCTGCTCGTGGCGCGGCTCGCGGAGCTGTTCCGGGTGCCCGGCGACCAGGTCGCGGACCGGGTCGAGCAGACCGTGACGGCGCTGCGCGACGCCGAGAAGGAACTCGAGAAGATGCGCGCGCAGATGGTGCTCGGCGGCGCCGGCGCGCTGGCGGCGCAGGCCCGCGAGCTGGGCGGCGTGGCGTACGTCGGCACCGAGGCGCCGGAGGGTGCGGCGACCAACGACGTGCGTACGCTGGCCCAGGAGATCCGCGGCAAGATCGACGCGGCGCGTCCGGCGGTGGTCGCGGTGGCGGCCCGGTCGAACGGCAAGGCGTCACTCATCGTAGCGATCAACGCCACGGCGAAGAGTCGTGGGCTGTCCGCGGCGGACCTGGTCAAGGGCGCGCTTTCCGGCCGGGGCGGCGGCAACGCCGATCTCGCTCAGGGTGGCGGAGTGCCCGCTGACCAGGTGAATGTTCTACTCGCAGCGGTGGAGCGGGCGGTTGGCGAGGCCGCCTGAGCGGGAGGCCGGGAAAATGTTGGGGTTGTCGCGGGGTAGGCGGCTGGGCGTGGATGTGGGTAAGGTCCGCGTCGGGGTCGCACTCAGTGACCCTGACGGAATCCTGGCCACCCCCCTGGTCACCGTCGCCCGTGACATGGGTGCGGCGCCCGACGCCGTACCCGGCGACATAGCTCAGCTCGTCCGCCTCGTGGGGGAGCACGAGGTGGTGCAGATCGTGGTGGGCCTCCCCGTGCGCCTCAACGGCGAGGAGGGGGCTGCCGCCATCGACATTCGTGCGTACGCTGGTCGACTGGAACGTGCGGTCGGGCAGGTTCCGGTCGTCCTGGCGGACGAGAGGATGTCGACCGTGGTCGCGACCCGTAGGCTGGCCGAACGTGGTGTCCGGGGCAAGCGGCAACGGGCGGTCGTCGATCAGGCGGCCGCGGTGGAGATCCTGCAGAGCTGGCTGGACGCGCAGCGGAGGCAGACGAGATGATCGACGAGCTGGACCTGGCGTTCGACGAACAGGCCGAGAAGGGCAGACCCCGTCATCGGCGGGGCGCCCGCGGCTCGAAGGGCGGCGGCAAGGGCAAGTCCGCCGTCGCCTTCCTCATGGTGTTCATCCTGCTGGGCGTGCTCGGCGTCGGCGGATACCTGGGCTACTCGAAGATCAAGGGTTTCTTCACCGCCGCCGACTACGACGGCCCCGGCACCGACGCGGTGCAGGTGGAGATCGCCAAGGACTCCTCGCTGACCGAGATCGGCAACGTGCTCGTGGACGCCGATGTGGTGAAGAGCACAGCCGCGTTCACCCAGGCGGCGGATGCCAACCCCAAGGGCAAGAACATCCAGTCCGGCACGTACAACATGCGCAAGCAGATGGCCGCCGAGCAGGCGGTCGCGCTCATGCTGGACCCGAAGTCCAGAGTGGTGTCCGGCATCCTCATCCCGCCGGGCAAGACCGCCCGGCAGACCTTCGAGCTGCTGGCCAAGGGCACCGGCATCCCGCTGGCCGACTTCCAGGCCGCGGCGAAGGATCCGAAGGCGCTGGGCGTGCCCGCGTTCTGGTACAACCGCCGGGACGGCAGGAAGGCCGCGACCACCAGCATCGAGGGCTTCCTGTTCCCCGACACCTACGAGTTCCCGCCGAAGTCGACCGCCGAGGAGATCCTCGGGATCATGGTGCAGAAGTTCCTCTCCGTCACCGGTGAGCTGGGCTTCGTCGAAAAGGTGCAGAACAACCTGTCCGTCTCGCCGTACGAGGCGTTGATCGTGGCGTCGCTGAGCCAGGCCGAGTCCGGCACCGCCGGCGACCTGCCCAAGATCGCCCGGGTGGCGTACAACCGGGCGTACAAGGCGAAGATGCCGCTGCAGTTCGACGTGACCACCAACTACTGGCTGGATCTGCAGGAGAAGGACGGCAAGCACTCCGGGAAGATGACCGACAAGCTGCTGCAGGACCCGAAGAACCCGTACACCACGGAGCTGCGGGTCGGCCTGCCGCTCGGCCCGATCAACAGCCCCAGCGAGGCCGCGCTCAAGGCCGCCGAGGCGCCGACCGCCGGGCCGTGGCTGTACTTCGTGGCGGTGGACAAGGACGGCAATTCGGCGTTCGCGGTCACCAACGACGAGCACAACGCCAACGTCCAGAAGGCCTGCCGCAACGGCATCCCGCTCTGCTGACCGGCGGACCCTCTACAGTGCCCAGCATGACCGTGAACCGCCGGGCCGCCGTGTGCGGAAAGCCCATCGGGCATTCCCTGTCCCCGGTGCTGCACAACGCCGGCTATGTCGCCGCCGGCTTGCTGACCTGGACGTACACGGCGATCGAGTGCGCCGAGGCCGAGCTGCCCGGCCTGGTGGCCGGGCTCGGCCCGGAATGGGCCGGCCTGTCGCTGACCATGCCGCTCAAGGAGGCCGGCCTCGCGCTGGCCGCGGCCGCGTCGCCGGTCGCGGCCGCGATCGGCGCGGCCAACACTCTGGTACGCCGTCCCGACGGCACCTGGTTCGCCGACAACACCGACATCCCGGGCATGGTCCGGGTGCTGAGCGCGGCGGGCCTGACCGCCGACCCGACCGTCTCGGTGCTCGGCGGCGGGGGCACGGCGCGCGCCGCCCTGGCCGCCGCGGCCCAGCTCGGCGCCGAGGCCGTGACCGTGGTGACCAGGCGCCCGGAGGCTCGCGCGGCGCTGGCCCCGGCGGCCGACGCGCTGGGCGTCAAGCTCATCGGCGCTGAGTGGGCCGACGCCCCGGCGGCGTTCGAGGCAGACGCGGTGATCTCGACCGTCCCCAAGGGCGCGGCCGACGCGCTGGCGACCGCCGTGCGCTGGCGGCCCGGCACCGTGCTGTTCGACGCGATCTACGACCCGTGGCCCACGCCGCTGGCCGCCGCCGCGGCCGGCCACGGGATCGCCGTGGTGTCCGGGCTGGATCTGCTGCTGGCCCAGGCGCTGGGCCAGTTCGAGCAGTTCACCGGGGTGACCCCGGCCCCGGAGGCGGCCATGCGTGCCGCTTTGGCCGCGGCCGCCGGCATCCGCTGAGCCCGCCGGGGCCCGCGCCGGGCCCGCTCGGTGAGCCGGGAACCGGACGCTGGCTGCCGGTCGGGGCGCGGGCCGGGCTCGGCCGGTGGGCCGGAAGGCCGGGCGATGGCGCCCTGATTGCAGGCCGTTGAGCCGGCCGGGCCGCGCGGTTGGCCCGGCCGGTGGTCCGGAAGGCGGGACGGCGGTGGGCTGGCTGCCGGCCGCGACGGTCGCGTGCCAGACTGTGACCCGTGTTGCGCTGGCTTACCGCAGGTGAATCCCATGGCCCCGCGCTCGTCGCCCTTCTCGAAGGGGTGCCCGCCGGTGTGCGGGTGACGAGCGACGACATCGGCCGCGACCTCGCGCGCCGCCGTCTCGGCTACGGCCGGGGCGCGCGGATGGCGTTCGAGCAGGACGAGATCGAGATCATCGGCGGGGTGCGGCACGGGCTGACGCTCGGCAGCCCGGTCGCGATCCGGATCGGCAACTCGGAGTGGCCCAAGTGGCGCACCGTGATGGCCGCCGACCCGGTCGACCCCGACGAGCTGGCGGCCCAGGCCCGCAACGCGCCGCTGACCCGGCCCCGGCCCGGCCACGCCGACCTGGCCGGCATGCAGAAGTACGGGCACACCGACGCCCGGCCGATCCTCGAGCGCGCCAGCGCCCGGGAGACCGCGGCCCGGGTGGCCGTCGGCGTGGTCGCCAAGGCGCTGGTCAAGCAGGCCCTGGGCATCACCATCGTCTCGCACGTGATCGAGCTGGGCTCGGTCGCGGCCAAGCCCGGGCTGATCCCCACGCCCGACGACGCCGACCGGATCGACGCCGACCCGCTGCGCTGCCTCGACCCCGACGCGAGCGCTCGGATGGTGGCCGAGGTCGACGCGGCGAAGAAGGACGCGGACACCCTCGGCGGCATCGTCGAGGTGCTCGCTTACGCCGTACCCCCGGGTCTGGGGTCTCATGTGCAGTGGGACCGCAAGCTGGACGCCCGGCTGGCCACCGCGCTGATGTCCATCCAGTCCGTCAAGGGCGTGGAGATCGGCGACGGCTTCACCCAGGCCCGCTCGCGTGGCTCGGTCGCGCACGACGAGATCATCCCGACCGCCGACGGTGTCAAGCGGATCACCGACCGGGCCGGCGGCCTGGAGGGCGGCATCACCAACGGCGAGAACCTGCGGGTCCGCGCCGCGCTGAAGCCGATCTCCTCGCTGAACCGGGCCCTGCAGACCGTCGACGTGGTGACCGGCGAGGCGACCACGGCGATCAACCAGCGCTCCGACGTGTGCGCGGTGCCGGCCGGCGCGGTGGTCGCCGAGGCGATGGTCGCGCTGGTGCTGGCCGAGGCGGCCACCGAGAAGTTCGGCGGCGACTCGGTCACCGAGATCCGCCGCAACCTGGCCGGCTACCTCGACAGTCTGCTGATCCGGTGACGGCGCCGGCGGCGGTGATCGTCGGCCCGCCCGGCGCCGGCAAGTCCACCATCGGCGCGGCGGTGGCCGCGCTGCTCGGCGTCGAGTTCGCCGACACCGACCAGCTGATCGAGCAGCGGGCCGGCAAGCCGATCCCGGAGATCTTCTTCGACGACGGCGAGGACGCCTTCCGGGCGCTGGAACGCGAGACCATCGCCACGACGCTCGGCTCGTTCACCGGGGTGCTGGCCCTCGGCGGCGGCGCGATCCTGCACGAGGGCACCCGGGAGCTGCTGCGCGAGCACACCGTGGTGTTCCTGTCCGTCGAGCTCACCGACGCGGTCAAGCGGGTAGGGCTCGGCGCGGGCCGCCCGCTGCTCTCGGTGAACCCGCGGGCGACCCTGAAGTACCTGATGGAGCAGCGCCGCCCGCTCTACGCCGCGGTGGCCACGCACACCATCGCCACCGACGCCCGGACGCCCGAGGAGATCGCCGCCGAGCTAGCCGCGCTGCTCAAGAATCCCGGCTAGCGCGGCCGGCTCGCTGAGCATCGGCCAGTGCCCGGTGGGCAGCACCACCACCTCGGCCTCGGTGAGACCCGAGAAGAACGGGTGACCCGCGGCCATCATCTCCTTGATCTGGTCCGCCGGGAACGTGCAGGCGACCAGCGTGGTCGGCAGGTCCTCGGAGGTGGCCCGCGCGCCGAGCGGCTGGATCACCGAGGCGCGCGGGTGCGGCGTGCTGCGGGTGCGCAGCAGGTTCAGCGCCGCCTCGTCCAGCCCGGCCAGCAGCACCGGGTCCGCGGCGGCGTCCCACTCCCGCGGCGGCACGGCGTCGCCGTCCCCGGCCGGTTCCCCGGACATCGACTGCTGGCTGGCGCCGACCGGGGGCGGCCCGCTCTCCACGTAGATCACCCGGGCGATCCGGTCGCGCAGCCGCAGCGCCGCCGCGCTGACCGGCATCCCGCCGTAGCTGTGCCCGACCAGCACCACGTCGCGCAGGTCCTCGATCTCGACCAGCCGGACGATGTCCTCGATGTGGGTGTCCAGGTCGACGCCGGGACCGAGCAGATGGGAGCGGTCCGCCACCCCGGTCAGCGTCAACGGGAAGACCTCGTGCCCGGCGCCGCGCAGCGCCGCCGTCACGTCGTGCCAGGCCCATCCGCCGAGCCAGAGACCGGAAACCAGTACGTATGTCGTCATGCCCACCACGCTAAGGGCGATACCGGACGATTCCCGCCCGGTATGGGGTGGAGAATAATCGGCATGCCGCATCCCGCGTCGCGCGTCCTCGCCATGCTCGAACTGCTCCAGGCCCACCGCAGCATCCGCGGCGGCGAGCTGGCTGCCCGGCTCGCGGTCGACGAGCGCACGGTCCGCCGGTACGCGGGCACGCTCGCGGAACTGGGCATCCCGGTGACGGCGGAACGCGGCCGGTACGGCGGCTACCGCCTGCTCCCGGGCTTCCGGCTGCCCCCGCTGATGCTCACCGACGACGAGGCGGTGGCCGTGGTCCTGGGCCTGGTCGCCGCCGACCGCCTGGGCCTGGCCGTGGACGCCCCGGCGAGCGCGGCCGCCGAGGCGAAGATCAGCCGGGTGCTGCCCACGGTGCTGGCCGACCGCCTGGCGGCGCTGCGGGCGAGCCTCGGCCTGACCCTGCGCCGCCGCGAACCGGACGACCCGCCCCGGGCGGGTGCCGTGCCGTCGCCGGCCGACCTGCTGCTCACCCTCGGCACAGCGACCCGCTCCCACCAGCGCCTGGCCATCACGTACCGCGCACCCGCGCGCCGCCCCGCGCCCCCTTCCGAACCGCCTGCCTCTCCGCCACAGGCCGGCGGGGAGCCGGCGGCCTCGTCGCGGTCCGGCGGGGAGCAGCTTGCCTCGTCGCGGTCCGGAGCGGAGCCGCCGATCCCGTCGCGGATCGGGGATGAGCTGCCGGAGCCGCCACGGGCCGGTGGGGAGCCGGCGGCGCGGGTCAGCCGGCGGGAGGTGGACCCCTATGGGCTCGTGTTCCACAGCGGGCGCTGGTATCTGGTCGCCCACGACCACCGCACCGACGAGATCCGGTCGTTCCGGCTGGACCGGATCACCGCCGCCGCGCCCACCGGTGCCGGTTTCGAGGCGCCGCCGAACTTCGACGCCGTCGCGCACGTCACCCGGCAGTGGGCCGGGCTGCCCTGGAAGTGGGAGGTCGAGGTGCTGATCGAGGCCGACGTCGCCCAGGTGCGCCGCCGCGTTCCGGCCGCTGTCGCGGACGTCACCGAGGTCGCCGACGGGGTCCGGCTCAGCTGCCGGGCGCAGAGCCTGCCCGGCATGGCGCAGATGCTCGCCGGGCTGGGCTGGCCGTTCACCGTGGTGCGCCCGGACGAGCTGCGCACCGCCCTGGCCGAGCACGCCGCGAACCTCGTGCGCTACGCCGCCCGGTAGGCCGACGTCGCCGCGCGTCCGCGGGCCACTCTCTCGAGCCCCGTGTCCCGAGAGGGTGGCCCGCGAACGCCGTCACGTCAGCCGCGCCTCCAGCGCCTCGATCCGCTGCACCAGGGGACGCAGCTCCTGCCGTACCACCGAGGTCAGCTGCTCCGCGCCGGAGGGTGACTGCTTCGCCCGCAGGTGGGCGTAGCCGCCGACGGCGGCGGAGACCGCCCGCCGCACCGACCGGGCGTCGGCGCCGGCCGCGCGCAGCACCCGGCCGGCGACGCCGTCCGGCTCGGCCGCCAGACCGATCAGCAGGTGCTCGCAGCCCACGTAGTTGTGACCCATCGCCGTCGCCTCGGCGACCGTCATCTCGATGACGTTCACGGCGGGTGTGCTGTAGCGCAGGCCCTCCCCGCCGCCGGGCTCGTCGGTCTGCGCCCAGGTCAGCGCCGCCGGTTCGAGCTCCATCGCCTGGAGCACCCGCAGCGCCAGGTTCTCGCCCTCGGTGATCATGGCGCGCAGCAGGTGGCCGGTGCCGACGTTGGGGGCGCCGGCGGTGGTGGCGGCGTTGATCGCCAGCGACAGCACGGTGACGGCCCGGGCGGTGAAAGCGGGCAGGCGGGCGGCGAGCTGCTCGCTGTCGAGCTCGCCGAGCACGGTCTGGCGGATCACGGTGATCCGGCGGACCGCCTCCTCCAGGGCGCGTTGACAGATGGCCGACACGGGCACGCCGGAGTCGCGGACGGCTTCGGCGAGGTCGTCGGGGAGGTACACGTTGATTTTCGGCATGGAACAGGTGTAACCCGTACTGGGGTTAGGTGTCTATAACCCCAACGTCCGCGCACTAGGATCGGCGCTGATGGACGACGTGACGCGAATCCCTGTGCCCGGTGACCGGCCCTACGACGTACTCGTCGGCCGTGGTCTGCTCGACGCGCTGCCCGGGCTGGTCGACGGCGCCGTGCGCGCCGCCGTGCTCTATGCCCCGCCGCTGAAGGAGAAGGCGTCGGCCGTGGCCGACGCGCTGTCCGCGGCCGGCATCCGGCCGCTGCCGATCGAGGTGCCCGACGCCGAGGCCGGCAAGTCGATCGAGGTGGCCGCGCGCTGCTGGGACGAGCTCGGCGCGGCCGGCTTCACCCGCACCGACGTGGTCGTCGGGATCGGCGGCGGCGCGGTCACCGACCTGTCCGGCTTCGTCGCGGCGAGCTGGCTGCGCGGCGTGCGCTGGGTGCCGGTCTCCACCTCGCTGCTCGGCATGGTCGACGCGGCCGTCGGCGGCAAGACCGGGGTGAACACGGCCGCCGGCAAGAACCTGGTCGGCGCGTTCCACCCGCCGGCCGGCGTGCTCTGCGACCTCGACGTGCTCGCCACCCTGCCGGCCGACGACCTGGTCGCCGGCCTCGCCGAGGTGGCCAAGTGCGGCTTCATCGCCGACCCGGTGATCCTCGACCTCATCGAGGCCGACCCGGCCGCGGCCACCGACCCGCGCGGCGCCGTGCTGCGGGAGCTGGTCGAGCGGGCGATCCGGGTCAAGGCCCACGTCGTCGGCGCCGACCTGCGCGAGTCCGGGCTGCGGGAGATCCTCAACTACGGCCACACGCTCGCCCACGCGATCGAGAAGAACGAACGGTACGGCTGGAAGCACGGTCACGCGGTCGCCGTCGGCCTGGTCTACGCGGGTGAGCTGTCCCGGCTGGCCGGCCGCCTCGACGACGCCACCGCCGCCCGCCACCGCGCCGTGCTGACCCTGCTCGGCCTGCCGGTCGCGTACCCCGCGGCGGCCTGGCCCGACCTGCTGGCCGCGATGCGCGTCGACAAGAAGGCGCGGGCCGACACCCTGCGCTTCGTCGTCCTGGACGGCCTGGCGCAGCCGGGCATCCTCACCGGCCCGTCCGAGGAGACGCTGGCCGGGGCCTACCGGGCGGTGTCCGAGTGAAGACCTACGTCCTGAACGGCCCCAACCTGGGCCGGCTCGGCACCCGCCAGGTCGACGTCTACGGGGTCACGACGTATACCGATCTGGTCGATCTGTGCGTGACCGAGGGCAAGGCGCTCGGCCTCGACGTCGAGGTGCGGCAGACCGACGCCGAGCACGAGATGCTGGCCTGGCTGCACACCGCCGCCGACGAGCAGGCCCCGGTCGTGCTCAACCCGGCCGCCTGGTCGCACTACTCGTACGCGATCCGCGACGCCTGCGCGATGCTGCGCGCGCCACTGGTCGAGGTGCACATCAGCAACATCCACGCCCGCGAGCAGTTCCGCCACCACTCGGTCGTCTCGGCGGTGGCCACCGGCGTCATCGCGGGCCTCGGCGTCGACGGCTACCGGCTGGCGCTGCGACACATCGCCGGGCGTGGTTGACCCGATTCGCCTGTTCATGACCCACGCCGGTAAACTCGCTCGGTCACCTTCACGCTTCCGGACCATCAGCTTTCAACACCAAGGCAGGACATGGCTTCCACCAACGACCTGAAGAACGGCCTGGTGCTCAACCTCGAAGGCGCCCTCTGGGCCGTCGTCGAGTTCCAGCACGTCAAGCCGGGCAAGGGCGGGGCGTTCGTGCGCACCACGCTCAAGAACGTCCTCTCCGGCAAGGTCGTGGACAAGACGTTCAACGCCGGCACCAGGGTCGAGACCGCGACCGTCGACAAGCGCACCATGCAGTACCTCTACCAGGACGGTGAGGACTTCGTCTTCATGGACCTGGACACCTTCGAGCAGATCACGGTGCCCGGCCCCACGGTCGGCGACAACGCGAACTACCTGCTTCCCGAGGCCGAGGCCACGGTGGCGACGCACGAGGGCGTGCCGCTCTACATCGAGCTGCCGACCAGCGTCTTCCTCGAGGTCACCTACACCGAGCCGGGCCTGCAGGGCGACCGCTCCACCGGCGGCACCAAGCCGGCCACGGTCGAGACCGGCGCGACGGTCAACGTCCCGCTGTTCATCACCACCGGCGAGAAAATCAAGGTCGACACCCGCGACGGCCGTTACCTCGGCCGTAGCTGATGGCCGAAGGCCCCAAGACCCAGATGCCGGCGCGCCGCAAGGCGCGCAAGCGAGCGCTGGACGTCCTCTACGAGGCCGACCTGCGCGACCTCCCGCCGGCCCAGGTCCTGGTCACCTACCTGGACCGCATCGCCAAGCCCCGCCCCGACCACCTGGACTACACGGTCACCCTGATCGAGGGCGTGGCAAAGCACCTCGACCGCATCGACGAACTGATCGCCAGCTACGCCGAGGGCTGGACCATCGACCGCATGCCGGTGGTGGACCGCAACCTGGCGCGGATCGCGGTCTTCGAACTGCTCTACATGAGCGAGATCGACGACCCGGTGGCGATCTCCGAGGCGGTCGAGCTGGCCAAGCAGATGTCGACCGATGACAGTCCCCGGTTCTTGAACGGGCTGCTGGGGCGGATCGCGGAGTTCGCCAGCAGGTAGGGAGATTCGGCACGGCCCGGGCGCTTTTGGTCCGGGCCGTTTCTCGTTTTCTTGCGGTCGTGCCTGGTTGCACGGTGCTGACCGTCGCTCCCGGCTCCGGGGCGGTGTGCTGGTGGGCCGCCGCCATCACGATCTTTCGCCGGCCGGTGCGGCGGCCCGCGGTCTGGGCTTCGGCGCTGATCTGCCTGGGCGTCTCCAGCCTGCTGCGCAGCGCCAACTACCACGACCTCCCGCCGGCGGCATGGGAGGACCCGATCCGGTTCCTCGACCTCACGCTGACGATCGCCTTCGTGGTCCTGATGATCGTCTCACCGCTCAACCCGACCAGCGCCCGCCGCCGCCCGTAGCAGACCTTGGTAAAGGATGGCTCCCGGAGGGGCCAATTCTTACCAAGGTCTACCGGTCACCGTGCACCCGCGCACGACAGCAATGATCTTGATCTGGCCCGCTCCGCCCCCGGCGTCCGCGGGCTGCGGATGTTGTGGGTTTTGGTGCGGAGAGTGACCGAATTGCATCGCGGGATGTGGGTGGTGGTGGCGCCATTCACCGATCTTGTGGGGCCGTTCCGGTGACCCTGCGAAACCGATCTTGAATTCGTTCGGTGATCATCGCGCGTCGATCGTCACTGGCCGTCAGCCAGATCATGGCCACCGCACCCGCCCAGGCCACCTGCCGGACCGCGGACCCGGTGACCCACTGCGACACCTCGCCGGGATGTGAATTCGGTCAATCGGGCGTTTGTGGTCATGAATGCGGTGACCGCCGTGATCGCCGTCCCGTAGATACGAAAAAGGGGACCCGAAGGCCCCCTTTTGCCGTGCGTTTCTGATCAGGACGCGAAGAACGCCCGCGGGTCCGCCACCAGGACGCCCTGCTCGGTCAGGCGCTCGATGAGGCCGGACGGCGAGATGTCGTACACGATGGCGAGCGCGCGCAGGTCGTCCGCGCGGATCGACAGCACGCGTCCGTTGTAGTCGCCGCGCTGCTGCTGTATAGCCCGGGCGTAGCGCGCGACGTAAGCCAGGTCCTCACCGGCGGCGTCGTACAGCTTCTCCAGGTCCAGCACGATCTTGTTGGTGGCCTCGAGGCGGACCCCGCTGCCGTCGGGCAGCAGCTCCGAGACGGGGACGCGGTAGAAGTCGGCGAGTTCGGCGAGGCGCGAAACGGTGACAGCGCGGTCGCCACGCTCGTACGAGCCCACAACGACGGCCTTCCAGCGGCCGTTCGACTTCTCTTCCACGCCCTGCAGGGACAGGCCCTGCTGCTGGCGGATGGAGCGCAGGCGGGCGCCCAACGACTTGGCGTACTCAGACGGCATTCGGACACTCCCAGTACTGTGCTGGCCCGGAGGGTTCTTCCTCGGATCGCTACGCTGCGTGACGGTACGGAGTTTGCAACCTCTGGTCAAGTGTCGGTTACCGATGAGTCGCCGAGCCCGGGGGAGAGTTGCCCGCATTCGTCCGTCTGGTCCGCGGGTCAGCCACGTCACCATGGTCAACGCCGCGCGCACTGGTAACGTAGCGTCAGCCATCAGGAGGTCCTCATCGGGGTTCCTGACCGACGTCCTTTAACGACCCGTCCCGTGAGGCGGGGAAGGAGGTCCGCCGTGGCACACCCACGTGCAGACACATCCGCTCCGAAGATCATCATTTCCGGCTCCGACCTGCACCGGGTCGTCGACCGGATAGCTCATCAGATTCTCGAGAAGACCTCCGGCGCCACCGGCACGGTCCTGCTCGGCATCCCGACCCGCGGCGTTCCGCTCGCCCGCCGGCTGGCTGCCCGCATCCACGCCTTCGAAGGCATCGACGTGCCGGTCGGCGCGCTCGACATCACGCTCTACCGCGACGACCTGCGGTTGCACGCCACCCGGGCGCTGGGCAAGACCGAGATCCCGGGCGCGGGCATCGACGGGCGCCGAGTGATTCTGGTCGACGACGTGCTGTTCTCCGGCCGCACCGTGCGGGCCGCGCTGGACGCGCTCAACGACGTGGGCCGGCCCAGCTCCGTGCAGCTCGCCGTACTGGTCGACCGCGGCCACCGTGAGCTGCCCATCCGCGCCGACTACGTCGGCAAGAACATCCCCACCGCGCAGTCCGAGAGCGTGCGCGTGTCGCTCGCCGAGACCGACGGCGCGGACGAGGTACGGCTCTCCGGCCCGGAGGATCCCCGATGATCAAGCACCTGCGCTCGGCCGCGGACCTGGACGCGGAAACCGCCACGCTGATCCTGGACACCGCCGGTGAGATGGCCGCGCTGGCCGGGCGTGAGGTCAAGAAGCTGCCGACCCTGCGCGGCCGCACCGTCGTCAACCTTTTCTACGAGGACTCGACCCGCACCCGGATCTCCTTTGAGGCCGCGGCCAAGCGGCTCTCCGCGGACGTCATCAATTTCTCCGCCAAGGGCTCCAGCGTCTCAAAGGGTGAGAGCCTGAAGGACACCGCTCTCACATTGCAGGCGATGGGCGCCGACGCCGTGGTGATCCGGCACCCGGCCAGCGGCGCGCCGCACCGGCTGGCGTCCTGGGTGGACGGCTCGGTGATCAACGCCGGGGACGGCACCCACGAGCACCCGACCCAGGCGCTGCTGGACGCGTACACGATGCGCTCCCGGCTGGGCCGGATCGAGGGCCTGCGGGTCGCGATCGTGGGTGATGTGCTTCACAGCCGGGTCGCCCGCTCCAACGTTCTGCTGCTCAGCACGCTCGGTGCCGAGGTCACCCTGGTCGGTCCGCCCACGCTCATCCCGATCGGCGTCGCCGCGGCCCTCGCACCGGCCACAAAAGTGTCGTACGACCTGGATAGCGTCCTGCCCGACTCGGACGTCGTGATGATGCTGCGGGTGCAGACCGAGCGGATGCAGGATTCCTTCTTCCCCTCGGCCCGCGAATACTCCCGCCGCTACGGACTCGACGTGCCGCGCATGAGGAAGCTGCCGGAGCACGCGATCGTCATGCATCCCGGGCCGATGAACCGGGGCATGGAGATCGCGCCCGAGGTGGCGGACTCGTCCCGCTCCACGATCGTCGAACAGGTCGCCAACGGGGTCAGCGCCCGGATGGCCGTTCTCTACCTGCTGCTCGGAGGCAAGGCATGACCTCGTACCTGATCAAAGGTGTTTCGCTCCTCGGCCGGGAGCCGGCCGATCTGCTGATCAAGGACGGGGTGATCGCCACCGGCGCCGCCGAGGGCGCCGAGGTGATCGACGCCGCGGGCCTGGTCGCCCTGCCCGGGCTGGTCGACCTGCACACCCACCTGCGCGAACCCGGCCGTGAGGACGCCGAGACGGTCGAGACCGGCTCGCGGGCCGCGGCGCTCGGCGGCTACACCGCGGTCTTCGCGATGGCCAACACCTCGCCGGTCGCGGACACCGCGGGCGTGGTCGAGCAGGTCTGGCGGCTGGGCCGCGAGGCCGGGCTGGTCGACGTGCAGCCGATCGGCGCGGTCACCGTCGGGCTGGCCGGCAAGCAGCTGGCCGAGCTGGGCGCGATGGCGACCTCGGCGGCCGGCGTGCGGATCTTCTCCGACGACGGCCACTGCGTCGCCGATCCGCGGCTGATGCGCCGCGCGCTGGAATACGTCAAGGCCTTCGACGGCATCATCGCCCAGCACGCCGAGGAGCCGCGGCTGACCGAGGGCGCCCAGATGCACGAGGGTGAGGTCTCCACCCGGCTCGGCCTGACCGGCTGGCCCGCGGTGGCCGAGGAGGCGATCATCGCCCGCGACGTGCTCCTGGCGGAGCACGTCGGCAGCCGGCTGCACGTCTGCCACGTCTCGACCGCCGGGTCGGTCGAGGTGCTGCGCCAGGCCAAGGCCCGGGGGGTACGGGTGACCGCCGAGGTCACGCCGCACCACCTGCTGCTCACCGACGAGCTCGCCGCCAGCTACGACCCGGTGTTCAAGGTCAATCCGCCGTTGCGGACGGCCCGGGACGTCGAGGCGCTGCGCCAGGCGCTGGTCGACGGCGTGATCGACATCGTCGCCACCGACCATGCCCCGCACGCGGTCGAGGACAAGGAATGCGAGTGGGCCTACGCCCGCCCGGGCATGGTGGGGCTGGAGACCGCGCTGCCGGTCGTGCTCTCGGTGCTCGGGGAGCAGTGGGAGCTCATCGCCGAGCGCATGTCCCGGGCCCCGGCCCGGATCGCCGGGCTGACCGGGCACGGCACCGATCTCGCGGCCGGCACGCCGGCCAACCTGACGCTGGTGGACCCGTCCGCCCGGCGGGTCGTCGACCCGGCCGAGCTGGCGAGCCGCAGCCGCAACACACCGTACGCGGGCACCACCCTGCCGGGTCGCATCGTCGCGACCTTCCTTCGGGGAGAGCCGACTGTCCTGGATGGGAAGGCCGTCAAGTGAAACCAGCAATTCTCGTGCTCGAGGACGGGCGCACGTTCCGCGGTGAGTCCTACGGCGCCGGGGGGGAGACCTTCGGCGAGGCCGTGTTCACCACCGGCATGACGGGCTATCAGGAGACGCTGACCGACCCGTCGTACCACCGGCAGGTCGTGGTGCAGACCGCGCCGCAGATCGGCAACACCGGCGTCAACGACGAGGACGACGAGTCCGGCCGGATCTGGGTCGCCGGCTACGTGGTCCGCGACCCGGCCCGCCGCCCGTCCAGCTGGCGCTCCACCGGCGACCTCGGCGAACGGCTCGCCGCCGAGGGCGTCGTGGGCATCAGCGGCATCGACACCCGCGCGCTGACCCGCCACCTGCGCTCGCTCGGCGCCATGCGGGTCGGCATCTCATCGGCCGACCTCGACCCGGCCGCGCTGCTCGAACGCGTCCGCAGCCAGCCGCAGATGGCCGGCGCCGACCTGTCCGCCGAGGTCACCACGGCCGCGCGGTACACGGTCGAGGCGGTCGGCGAGCACCGCTACACGGTCGCCGCGCTGGATCTCGGCATCAAGCGCAACGTCTCCCGGCGGCTGGCCGCTCGGGGCGTCACCACGCACATCTTCCCGGCGTCCGCCACCATCGAGGAACTGCTGGCGGTCAGCCCGGACGCGGTGTTCCTGTCACCCGGCCCCGGCGACCCGGCCACCGCCGACGTGCCGGTGGCGCTGGCCCGGGCGGTGCTGAGCCGCCGCGTCCCGCTGTTCGGCATCTGCTTCGGCAGCCAGATCCTGGGCCGCGCGCTCGGCTTCGGCACCTACAAGCTCGGCTACGGCCACCGCGGCATCAACCAGCCGGTGCTCGACAGGACCACCGGCAAGGTCGAGGTCACCTCGCACAACCACGGTTTCGCGGTCGACGCGCCGCTGAACACGGTCATCAACACCGACTTCGGCGGCGTCGAGGTCTCCCACGTCTGCCTCAACGACAACGTGGTCGAAGGGCTGCGGGCCCTGGAAGTGCCCGCGTTCACGGTCCAGTACCACCCCGAAGCCGCCGCAGGCCCGCACGACGCGGACTACCTGTTCGACCGCTTCGTGGAGCTCGTCGAGAAGGTTGAGGCCCGCTGATGCCGAAGCGCACCGATCTGCAGCACGTGATGGTGATCGGCTCCGGCCCGATCGTCATCGGCCAGGCCTGCGAGTTCGACTACTCGGGCACTCAGGCGTGCCGGGTGCTGCGCGCCGAGGGGCTGCGCGTCTCGCTGGTCAACTCCAACCCGGCCACGATCATGACCGACCCGGAGTTCGCCGACGCCACCTACGTCGAGCCGATCACCCCCGAGTTCGTCGAGCTGGTCATCGCCCGGGAACGCCCGGACGCGATCCTGCCCACGCTGGGCGGGCAGACCGCGCTGAACACCGCGGTCGCCCTGCACGAGAACGGCGTGCTGGCCAAGTACGGCGTCGAGCTGATCGGCGCGAACATCGACGCGATCCGCAAGGGCGAGGACCGCCAGCTGTTCAAGGACATCGTGGCCAAGGCCGGGGCTCGCATCGGCATGGGCAGCACAGTCGGCGGCGGCGATCTGGTCCCTCGCTCGCGGGTCTGCCACTCGATGGAGGAAGTGCACGAGGCGGTCGCCGACCTGGGTCTGCCGGTGGTCATCCGGCCGTCGTTCACCATGGGCGGCCTCGGCTCCGGCATGGCGCACAACACCGAGGACCTGGACCGCCTGGCCGGCGGCGGCCTCGCGGCCTCCCCGGTGCACGAGGTGCTGATCGAGGAGAGCGTGCTCGGCTGGAAGGAGTACGAGCTCGAGCTGATGCGCGACAAGCACGACAACGTCGTGGTGGTCTGCTCGATCGAGAACGTCGACCCGATGGGCGTGCACACCGGCGACAGCGTCACCGTGGCGCCCGCCATGACGCTGACCGACCGTGAGTACCAGAAGCTGCGTGACCTGGGCATCGCCGTGCTGCGCGAGGTCGGCGTGGACACCGGCGGCTGCAACATCCAGTTCGCGGTCAACCCGGCCGACGGCCGGCTCGTGGTGATCGAGATGAACCCGCGGGTGTCGCGGTCCAGCGCGCTGGCGTCGAAGGCCACCGGCTTCCCGATCGCCAAGATCGCCGCGAAGCTGGCCATCGGCTACACCCTGGACGAGATCCCGAACGACATCACCCTCAAGACCCCGGCCGCGTTCGAGCCGGCGCTGGACTACGTGGTCGTGAAGATCCCGCGGTTCGCCTTCGAGAAGTTCCCCGGCGCCGACCCCGAGCTGACCACCACGATGAAGTCGGTCGGCGAGGCGATGAGCCTGGGCCGTAACTTCGCCGAGGCGCTCAACAAGGCGATGCGCTCGATGGAGACCAAGGAAGCGGGTTTCTGGACTGCTCCCTCCTTCTCGACGGCTGAGGAGGCCCTGTCGGCGATGCGCATCCCGCACGACGGCCGCCTCTACACGGTGGAGGCCGCGCTGCGGCTGGGCGCGAGCGTCGAGCAGGTGCACGAGGCCAGCGGCGGCATCGACCCGTGGTTCCTCGACGAGATCGCGGCGCTGATCGAGCTGCGTGACTTTGTCGAGGCGGCCCCCGTGCTCGACGAGGCCCTGCTGCGCCGGGCGAAGCGGTCGGGCTTCTCCGACCGGCAGATCGCGGCGCTGCGTCCCGAGCTGGCGGGCGAGGACGGCGTCCGCACCCTGCGGCACCGGCTGGGCGTCCGCCCGGTCTACAAGACCGTGGACACGTGCGCGGCCGAGTTCGAGGCGAACACGCCGTACCACTACTCCACGTACGACGAGGAGAACGAGGTCGCGCCCTCGGACAAGCCCAAGGTGCTGATCCTGGGCTCCGGGCCGAACCGGATCGGCCAGGGCATCGAGTTCGACTACTCGTGCGTGCACGCGGTCATGGCGCTGCGCGAGGTCGACTTCGAGACCGTCATGGTCAACTGCAACCCGGAGACCGTCTCCACCGACTACGACACCGCCGACCGGCTCTACTTCGAGCCGCTGACCTTCGAGGACGTCCTCGAGGTGTTCCACTCCGAGGACTCCTCCGGCAAGGCCGCCGGCGGCCCCGGCGTGGTCGGGGTGATCGTCCAGCTCGGCGGGCAGACCCCGCTCGGGCTGGCCAAGCGGCTCAAGGCGGCGGGCGTACCGATCGTCGGCACCTCGCCCGAGTCGATCCACCTGGCCGAGGACCGCGGCGCGTTCGGCCACGTGCTGCACAAGGCCGGGCTGCGCTCGCCCGAGCACGGCACCGCGACCAGCTTCGACGAGGCCAAGGCCATCGCCGACGAGATCGGCTACCCGGTCCTGGTCCGGCCGTCGTACGTGCTCGGCGGCCGCGGCATGGAGATCGTGTACGACGAGCCGACGCTGGCCGACTACATCGCCCGGGCCACCGAGATCTCGCCGGACCACCCGGTGCTGGTCGACCGGTTCCTGGACGACGCGATCGAGATCGACGTCGACGCGCTCTGCGACGCCACCGGCGAGGTCTACCTCGGCGGCGTGATG
This sequence comes from Actinoplanes sp. NPDC049599, assembly GCF_044465625.1. Classification (NCBI taxonomy): domain Bacteria; kingdom Bacillati; phylum Actinomycetota; class Actinomycetes; order Micromonosporales; family Micromonosporaceae; genus Actinoplanes; species Actinoplanes sp. NPDC049599. The sequence goes on along the minus strand of NZ_JBITLX010000047.1, from coordinate 7,249 downwards.
GAGCACATCGAGGAGGCCGGCATCCACTCCGGCGACTCGTCCTGCTCGCTGCCGCCGGTCACGCTGGCCGGCTCGCACCTGGCCGAGGTGCGCCGCTACACCGAGGCGATCGCCCGCGGTGTCGGCGTCCGGGGCCTGCTCAACGTCCAGTACGCGCTCAAGGACGACACCCTCTACGTGCTGGAGGCCAACCCGCGCGCGTCCCGGACGGTCCCGTTCGTCTCCAAGGCGACGGCGGTGCCGCTGGCCAAGGCGGCCGCCCGGATCATGCTCGGCGCCACCATCAAGGAGCTGCGCGAGGAGGGCATCCTGTTCCGCAGCCGGGACGGCGGCGACGTGCCGGCGAACGCGCCGATCGCGGTCAAGGAGGCGGTGCTGCCGTTCAAGCGGTTCCGCACCCCGGCCGGTCACGGCGTGGACAGCCTGCTCGGCCCCGAGATGAAGTCGACCGGCGAGGTCATGGGCATCGACCCCGGCTTCGGCCCGGCGTTCGCCAAGTCGCAGGCGGCCGCGTACGGCTCGCTGCCGACCAGCGGCAAGATCTTCGTCTCGGTGGCCAACCGGGACAAGCGCTCGATGATCTTCCCGGTCAAGCGGCTCGCCGACCTCGGCTTCACGATCGTGACCACCGCCGGCACCGGCGAGGTGCTGCGCCGGCACGGCATCGAGTGCGAGATCGTGCCCAAGCACTTCGAGAGCCCGGGCCAGAACGCGGTGGCGTTGATCCAGGCCGGCGAGATCGCTCTGATCATCAACACCCCGCAGGGCTCGGGCGCCAGCGCCCGCTCGGACGGCTACGAGATCCGCAGCGCCGCGGTCACCCACGACATCCCGAGCATCACCACGGTGCCGGGCGCGGCCGCGGCGGTGATGGGCATCGAGGCCCTGATGCGCGGCGACATGACGGTTCGCCCGCTGCAGGAGCTGCACGCGATGCTGCGGGAGAGCGAGTGAGTGTGTTCACCAGCGCCGTCCGGCCGGTCCTGTTCCGGCTGGGCGGCGGCGACGCGGAGAAGGCGCACGAGTTCACGCTGGCCCGGCTGGCGTCGCTCGGCGCCGGCCCGCGCTCCCTGCTGCGCAGCCGATACTCGGTGCCGGCCCCGGTCGAGGCGTTCGGCGTGCGGTTCCCCAACCCGGTGGGGCTGGCGGCCGGCATGGACAAGAACGGCGTGGCCCTGCCGGCCTGGCCCGCGCTGGGCTTCGGCTTCGTCGAGGTCGGCACGGTCACCGCGAGGCCGCAGCCGGGCAACGACCGGCCCCGGCTGTTCCGGCTCCGGGACAGCGAGGCCGTGATCAACCGGATGGGCTTCAACAACGCGGGCGCCGAGGCGCTGGCCGCGCGCCTGGCCGCGCTGGGGCCGCTGGACGTGCCGCTGGGGATCTCCCTGGGCAAGTCCAAGGTGACCCCGCTGGAGGAGGCGGTGGAGGACTACCTGACGTCCTACCGCCTGCTGCACCCGTACGCGGACTACATCGCGGTCAACGTGTCGTCGCCGAACACCCCCGGGCTGCGCGCGCTGCAGGACAAGTCGGCGCTGGGCGCACTGCTCGGCGCGCTGGTGGGCGAGAAGCCGGTCCTGGTCAAGATTGCCCCGGACCTGACCGAGCCGGCCATCGCGGAGCTGCTCGAGGTCTGCACCGCGTACGGCGCGGCCGGCGTCATCGCCACCAACACCACGCTGGCCCGCGACGGCCTGGCGGCGGCCGACCAGCCACGGGCGGCGGAGGCGGGCGGGCTGTCCGGGCGCCCGCTGACCGAACGGGCCCGCGAGGTCGTCAGCTTCGTGCACCGGGAAACCGGCGGCCGGCTGCCGATCATCGGGGTGGGCGGCATCCTGGAGGCCGACGACGCGGCCCGGATGTTCGACGCGGGGGCAGCGCTGGTCCAGCTCTACACGGGCTTCATCTACCGCGGCCCGGGCCTGGTCCGGGCGGCGGCACAGGCCTACACGCAGCTTGGGGAGAAGGCCCGGCCGTGACCCGCGGCTCGGGCTCGGCTCGCGGCTCGGGCCCGGCTCGCGGCTCGGGCCCGGGCCCGAGCTCGGCTCGCTGCTCGGGTTTGGCTCGCGGCTCGGGCTCGGGCTCGGGCTCGGCTCGCGGCTCGGGCCCGGGCTTGGCTTGTGGCCCGGCTGGGGTGCGCGGTCTGGTCGTGGGCCGCGGCCCGGGCGCGATCCGCACTTCGGCGCGCCGCCGGGCCGCGCCCGATCCCCGGGGCCGGTCTTGACCGGCCGGCTCGGCAGCGACGCGCAGGCCGACCTGCTGGCCAAAGACCGCGCCCACGTCTGGCATCCCTACGGCCCGATGCCCGGCCGCGCCGACCCCTACCTCGTCGAGAGCGCCGAAGGCGTCCGCCTCCGGCTCGCCGACGGCCGGGAGCTGCTCGACGGGATGTCGTCCTGGTGGGCCGCCATCCACGGCTACCGGCATCCCGTGCTGGACGCCGCGCTGGCCGAGCAGGCCGGCCGGATGAGCCACGTCATGTTCGGCGGGCTCACCCACGCGCCCGCCGTCGAGCTCGCCACCACCCTGGTCGAGCTGACCCCCGACGGGCTCGAGCACGTCTTCCTCTGCGACTCCGGCTCGGTCGGGGTCGAGGTCGCCATCAAGATGGCCCTGCAGGCCCAGCTCGCCCGGGGCCGTCCCGGCCGGCGCCGGCTCGCCACCTGGCGGGGCGGCTACCACGGCGACACGTTCCATCCGATGAGCGTCTGCGACCCCGTCGGCGGGATGCACCAGCTCTGGACCGGGGTGCTGCCCGCGCAGGTCTTCGCCGGCCCGCCACCCGCCGACTTCGACGAGGCCTACGCCGCGGAGCTGACCGATCTGGTCGCGCGGCACGCCGACGAGCTCGCCGCGGTCATCGTGGAACCGGTCGTGCAGGGCGCCGGCGGCATGCGGTTCCACCATCCGGCGTACCTGCGGGTGCTGCGGGAGGCGACCGCGGCTCACGGCGTACTGCTGATCTTCGATGAGATCGCGACCGGCTTCGGGCGTACCGGTGAGCTCTTCGCCGCCGGCCACGCCGGGGTGACCCCCGACATCATGTGTCTCGGCAAGGCCCTGACCGGGGGATATCTGACCTTGGCCGCCACCCTCTGCACGGCCGCGGTCGCGCACGCCGTGTCGGCCGGCGGCGCCGGCGGGCTGGCGCACGGGCCGACCTTCATGGGCAACCCGCTCGCGTGCGCCGTGGCCAACGCCTCCATCGGCCTGCTGCGGGCCCAGGACTGGCGTGGCCAGGTCCGACGTATGGAAGCGGCCCTCCAAGCCGGTCTGGAGCCGCTGCGGGGTGCTCCCGGGGTCGCTGACGTCCGGGTGCTCGGCGCGATCGGCGTCGTGCAGCTCGATCACGACGTCGACCTGCCCGCCGCGACCGCCGCGGCCGTCGCGGCGGGCGTCTGGCTGCGGCCGTTCCGGAATCTGATCTACACGATGCCGCCGTACGTCGCCGACGTCGCCGACATCGCCCGCATTACCCAAGGAATGGCCGCGGCGGTGTCCGCCACCTGACACGGAAGTGAGAACGCCCAATGGAGTCCTTCGGAAGCCGGCTGCACCGGGCCACCCGGGAGCGGGGGCCGCTGTGTGTCGGCATCGATCCGCATGCCGCCCTGCTCGACCGCTGGGGCCTGGAGGACGACGTCGCCGGCCTGGAACGCTTCGCCCGTACGGTGGTCGAGGCACTGGCCGATCGGGTCGCCGTGCTCAAGCCGCAGTCGGCCTTCTTCGAGAGATTTGGGTCACGCGGCATCGCCGTCCTTGAGTCAACTATCCGACAGTCACGCGAGGCCGGTGCGCTGGTGATTCTCGACGTGAAGCGCGGCGACATCGGCTCCACGATGGCCGCGTACGCGAGCGCTTACCTCAATCCGGACAGTGCTCTCTGTGCGGACGCGATCACTGTGAGTCCCTATCTGGGAGTCGGCTCTTTGCGGCCCGCGTTCGACGCGGCGGCCGAGTACGGCGGCGGCGTTTTTGTCCTGGCGCTCACCTCGAACCCCGAGGGCGCGAGCGTCCAGCACGCCGTCGGCGCCGGCGGCCGGACCGTCGCGCAGACCGTGATCGACGAGATTGCGCAGGTCAACGTGGGTGCGGAGCCGCTCGGCAGCCTCGGGCTGGTGGTCGGGGCGACCATCGGCGAGACCGGCCACGACCTGTCCAAGGTGAACGGCCCGCTGCTCGCTCCGGGCCTCGGCGCGCAGGGCGGCAGCCCCGCGGATCTGCGCGCGATCTTCGGCGAGAGCCTGCGGAACGTGCTGCCGTCGTACTCACGCGAGGTCCTCGGCGCGGGGCCCGACGCGGCGTCGCTGCAGGCCGCGGCGGACCGTGCGGCGGCCGCCTGCCGGGCCGTGATCGAGTGAAACGGCCTGCTTACCAGGCCTGCCCGGGTCCGGGTGGGGGGTACCCCCACGTTGCCGAAACCGCCATTGACCGCTAGTTTTCCCGGCGCCAGGAACCACATGCCCCTTTGGTTCCCTGGCACACCACGTTTCACAGAGTGCCGGTATTGGACTACCGGTGCGATAGGGACCTGAGGAGAACTGGTGCCGCTCCCGCAACTAAGCCCCGAGCAGCGTAAAGCCGCGTTGGAGAAGGCCGCGGAGATTCGCAAGGCCCGGGCCGAGCTGAAGGATCAGCTCAAGTCTGGCAAGACCACCCTCGCCGCCGTGCTCGACCGGGCGGAAGGCGACGACGTCGTCGGCAAGCTGAAGGTCTCGGCCGTGCTCCAGGCACTGCCGGGCATTGGCAAGATCCGGGCCACCCAGATCATGGAGAAGCTCAAGATCGCCGACAGCCGCCGCCTTCGTGGCCTCGGCGAGCAGCAGCGTAAGGCCCTCCTGGGGGAGTTCGCTGCGAACTGACTCACCGGCTCGTGTTGAATGAGCCTGTGAGCATGGATGACGACGCGCGCCCGGCAGCCCGACTCACCGTCCTGTCCGGCCCCTCGGGGGTGGGCAAGGACAGCGTGATCGAGCTGATCCGGGCGCGCTCGCCATGGATCAAGCTGTCGGTGTCGGTGACCACCCGCAAGAAGCGCGACTACGAGACCGACGGTGAGCACTACCACTTCGTCACCCGATCGGAGTTCCAGCGCCTGGTCGACGGCGATCAGCTGCTCGAGTGGGCGGAGTTCGCGGGCAACCTCTACGGCACCCCGCGGGCGCAGGTCGAGGGCTGGCTCGCGCAGGGCCGCCCGGTGCTGCTGAAGATCGACCTGCAGGGCGCCCGGCAGGTGCGGGCCACGATGCCCGACGCCCAGCTCGTCTTCCTGGCCCCGCCCAGCGTCGAGGAGCTCAAGCGCCGGCTGGTCGGCCGCGGCACCGACGACGAGGACACCATCCGGCGGCGCCTGGCGCACGCCGACGAGGAACTGGCCGCCGAGAAGGAGTTCGACCGCACCGTGGTCAACGACTTCGTCGAGCGGGCCGCCGACGAGCTGGTAGGATTGCTCGGTTCGTCGTTTCTGACTCCCGCTCAGCCGCCGGTGTCAAGCTGAGAATTAAGGAAGTACATCACTGTGGGAACCATCGCCAACCCCGAAGGCATCACCAACCCGCCGATCGACGAGCTGCTCGACAAGACCTCGTCGAAGTACTCGCTGGTGATCTTCGCGGCCAAGCGCGCCCGCCAGGTCAACGCCTACTACAGCCAGCTCGGCGAGGGTCTGCTGGAGTATGTCGGCCCGCTGGTCGAGACCACTCCGCAGGAGAAGCCGCTCTCGATCGCGATGCGCGAGATCAACGCCGGTCTGCTGACCGCCGAGGCGACCGACAACCCCTGATCGACCGTTCCGTTGTGCACCCGCGTCCGCTCACTGCGGGCGCGGGATTTTTCGTTGACGGGGGTGTGCCATGCCTGAGGTCGTGCTCGGCGTGTGCGGCGGGATCGCCGCGTACAAGGCCTGTGAGCTGCTGCGGCTGTTCACCGAGTCGGGCCACGGCGTGCGCGTCGTGCCCACCGCGTCCGCGCTGAGGTTTGTCGGCGCGCCCACCTGGGCCGCGCTCTCCGGCCGGCCGGTGACCACCGAGGTCTGGGACGACGTCCACGAGGTGCCGCACGTGCGCATCGGCCGGCAGGCGGAGCTGGTGGTGGTCGCGCCCGCGACCGCCGACCTGCTCGCCCGGGCCGCCCACGGCATCGCCGACGATCTGCTGACCAACACGCTGCTCACCGCGACGTGCCCGATCGTCTACGCGCCGGCGATGCACACCGAGATGTGGGAAAACCCGGCAACCCGGGCGAACGTGGCCACGCTCCGCGAGCGCGGCGCGGTCGTGCTGGAGCCGGCTGTGGGCAGGCTCACGGGCGCCGACACCGGCAAGGGCCGGCTGCCGGACCCGGACCAGATCTTCGCCGCCGCGCTGCGGGTGCTGCGCCGCGGCGCCGCCGCGGAGACCGACTTGGCGGGCCGCCGCGTGGTCGTCACCGCAGGTGGCACGCGCGAGCCGCTGGACCCGGTCCGGTTCCTCGGCAACCGTTCGTCGGGCAAGCAGGGTTACGCGCTGGCGCGGGCGGCGGTCGCCCGTGGGGCCCGCGTCACGCTCATTGCGGCGAACGTCACTCTGCCCGATCCGGCGGGCGCCGACGTGGTCCGCGTGGGCACGACCGAGGAGCTGCGCAAGATGACGGTAGAAGCAGCCGGGGGCGCGGACGTTATCGTGATGGCCGCGGCCCCGGCAGACTTCCGGCCGGCCACGGTCGCGGGCCAGAAAATCAAAAAAACCGATGACGGTACGGCGCCCAGCATCGCTCTCGTCACCAACCCGGACATCGCCGCCGAGCTGGGCGCCACCAAGCGCCCAGGTCAGCTGCTCGTCGCCTTCGCCGCGGAGACGCACGACGCGCTCGAGAACGCCCGCGGCAAACTGGTGCGGAAACGCGCCGACCTGATCGTCGTTAACGAGGTGGGCGTCGACCTGGTCTTCGGGGCCGACAGCAACACTGTCACCATCCTGGGCGCCGACGGCAGCACCACAGCGTTGCGGGAACTCCCCAAAGACGATGTGGCCGATGCGATATGGGATCAGGTGGTCACCCGCCTCGATCCGCAGGTCGGCGATGCTGGGACGGGCTGAGACCGGTCCAGCGTCCCCGCAGCGGCGGTGACTACACTGCCGCGGAACGAAACTTCGACACCAATCTGAGGAGCACCGTGGCACGCCGCCTGTTCACGTCCGAGTCGGTCACGGAAGGCCACCCGGACAAGATCGCTGATCAGATCAGCGACGGTATTCTCGACGCCCTGCTG
>NZ_JBITLX010000046.1:41157-51925 GCF_044465625.1 Actinoplanes sp. NPDC049599 | reverse complement strand
CAGCATCAACTCCAGAGCCTGCCTACAAACACAACTCCTTCGCTGTTCAGGGCACAAACACCGCTACAAGGTCCACCACTCGCGCCCCTTTCCTCCTGAGATGACCCCCTCAACCTCCACTGCCGCCACACACTCTCGAAAGGGCCAATCCTGCATACCGGACGAACCCGGCAACGGGCTGGATCACGGAGGGACCGTGATCCAGAAATGACGAAAGTCGGGCTAACCGCAGCTCTCCAAGATTCCTCGGTGGACGATTCGGCCATTCGCGCGGCGAAGCAACGGCAGTGGATGACGCCCTGGCGCGGTTGGTGATCAAGCCCGGGACCCCAGTTGATCTTGTAGAACCACGGCGCAGAGCTTGAGATCATCCAGCGGCGCGAAGCGGTCTCCCGAGGTTCGTCGCATCAGTGCGAGCCCTGTCCTCCGAGCGCACTCTCCGCGCGGAGAACCTCCGGCCACAACCGGACCCGTCGCGAATCCTGAGCCGCGCGGTCTGCAAGCCCGCCGCCGGTATGCCGCGGCACGCTCATCCGGACCGCAGGCCGTGCGGGCCACAAGCAAACGGAGCCGCCAGCCAACCGAGCAGCAGGCCGCGGCGGACCGCGAGCCGGGGACCGACGGACCGTGAGCCGGGGACCGACGGACCACGAGCCGGGGACCGACGGACCACGAGCCGGGGACCGACGGACCACGAGCCGGGGACCGACGGACCACGAGCCGGAGCGGACGGACCGCGAGCCGGGGCGGACGGACCGCGAGCCGGGGCGGACGGACCGCGAGCCGGGGCGGACCGCAAACCGGGGGCGGACCACGAGCCGGGGACGGACCACGAGCCGGGGACGGACCGTAAACCGGGGGCGGACCGCGAGCCGACCAAGTCGCGGACCAACCAGCAGCAAACCGCAGCACGCACCAGGCCGCGCCCCCGGCAAGCACCGAACCGGACCGCGCCCCGACAGCTCAGGCCGCATGCGCAGTGAGCCCCGGGCCCCCGTGCGGGCAGGCGACGGTGTTGCGGTTGGCCCGCCACCCGCGCCGTACCGGAAAGAAGAGGGCGCACCACCAAGAGCGCGCCCTGCTCCGAGAGGTCAGTGCACGGTCACCGTCGGGCCGGGGACGAGGTCGCGGAGTTCTTCCGGGAGTTCCGCGCCCATCTGGTCTGCCAGGCGCAGGGCTTCCTCAACCAGGGTTTCCACGATGATCGATTCCGGGACCGTCTTGATGACCTGGCCCTTCACGAAGATCTGGCCCTTGCCGTTGCCCGATGCCACGCCCAGGTCGGCCTCGCGCGCCTCGCCCGGGCCGTTCACCACGCAGCCCATGACCGCGACCCGCAGCGGCACCGGGAAGCCCTCCAGGGCCGCCGTCACCTGCTCGGCCAGCGTGTACACGTCGACCTGGGCGCGGCCGCAGGAGGGGCAGGAGACGATTTCCAGGCCTCGTTCGCGCAGGCCCAGGGATTCCAGGATGCCCTGGCCGACCTTGATCTCCTCGACCGGCGGGGCGCTCAGCGAGACGCGGATGGTGTCGCCGATGCCTTCGGCCAGCAGGGCGCCGAAGGCCACCGCGCTCTTGATCGTGCCCTGGAAGGCCGGGCCGGCTTCTGTCACGCCGAGGTGCAGCGGGTAGTCGCACTGCGCGGCGAGCTGGCGGTAGGCGCGGATCATCACGACCGGGTCGTTGTGCTTGACCGAGATCTTGATGTCGCGGAAGCCGTGCTCCTCGAAGAGCGAGCATTCCCACAGGGCCGACTCGACCAGGGCCTCGGCCGTGGCCTTGCCGTACTTCTCCAGGATGCGCTTGTCGAGGGAGCCCGCGTTGACGCCGATCCGGATCGGGACGTTCGCGTCGCCGGCGGCCTTCGCGATCTCCTTGACCTTGTCGTCGAACTGGCGGATGTTGCCGGGGTTGACCCGGACGGCCGCGCAGCCGGCGTCGATCGCGGCGAAGACGTAGCGGGGCTGGAAGTGGATGTCGGCGATCACCGGGATCTGCGACTTGCGGGCGATGGCCGGCAGTGCCTCGACGTCGTCCTGGGACGGCACCGCCACCCGGACGATCTGGCAGCCCGAGGCGGTCAGTTCCGCGATCTGCTGGAGGGTGGCGTTGATGTCGGAGGTCAGCGTGGTGGTCATCGACTGCACGCTCACCGGCGCGCCGCCGCCGACCGGCACGTTGCCGACCATGATCTGGCGGCTGAGCCGGCGGGTGGCCAGCGGCGGCGGCGGTACGGCCGGCATACCGAGACTGACAGCGGTCATGTGCGCACTCTCACTTTGAGAAGATGGTGATGGGGTTGATCACGTCGGCCGTGGCGGTCAGGAGGGTGAACGCGCCACCGATCAGGATGACCGCGTACGTCAACGGCATCAGCTTGAAGTAGTCGACGCGGCCGGGGTCGGGCTTGTGCAGCTTGCCGTAGACCCAGGAGCGGACCCGTTCGTACCAGGCGATGGCGATGTGGCCGCCGTCCAGGGGCAGCAGCGGCAGCAGGTTGAAGATGCCGATGAAGACGTTCAGCGAGATGAAGATCAGCAGGAAGATCTCCGGTACGCCGCGCTCGATCGCCTCGCCGCCCAGCCGGCTCGCGCCGATGACGCTGATCGGGGTGTTCGGGTCGCGTTCCGAGCCGGTGATCGAGTTCCAGAGCGCCGGGATCTTCTCGGGGATCCGCTTCATCGCCACGAACGAGCCCTCGACCAGGCTCCAGTCGTAGCGCAGGCTGGCGCCGATGGCGTCGATCGGGCCGTAGGTGAGCGTGCCGGGAATGTCGATGCTCTGGCCGATGCCGACCACCGAGACCTCGGCGACCGCGCCGTCCGGGTCGGCCAGCGGCGGGCGCTTCGCGGCGATCATCGTCACTGTGGTGCTGCCGGGCTGGCCGTCGCGGGTGTACTCGAAGACCGTCGGGCCCGGCTTGGTGGCCCGGATCACGTCGGTGAGCTGGCCGTAGCTGGTGATCGGCACCTGGCCGACCTTGGTGATGATGTCCCCGGTCCTGAGACCCGCGGCCGCCGAGGGGGCGGCCACGTCGGTGCCGGTGCCCGCCTTGCACTCGGTCTCGGTCAGCACGATCTGCACGCAGTCGGCGACGGTGATCCGGGCCGGGAGCGCGACCTGCTGCTGGACGGTCTGCGGCACCTCGGGGTTGGGCAGGCCGACGAAGACCGCGGCGCACCAGGCGGCGACTATGGCCAGCGCGAAGTGGGTGAGCGAGCCGGCCGACATCACGACCGTGCGCTTCCACACCGGGAAGCGCCACATCGCCCGCGGCTGGTCCTGCTCGGAGACGTCGTCGTCCTGCGGCGTCATCCCGACGATCTTGCAGAAGCCGCCGAGCGGGATGGCCTTGAGGCCGTACTCGGTCTCGCCGCGGCGGAACGAGAAGATGGTCGGGCCGAACCCGACGAAGTACTGGGTGACCTTCATCCCGTACCGCTTGGCCGTGATCATGTGGCCGAGCTCGTGCAGGCTCACCGAGATCAAGATTGCCAGCGCGAAGGCCGCCGTCCCCAACCAGTACAGCATCAGGCTCCTTCAGCCGCAGTAGCGATCATCCGCTGCGCCTGGGCACGCGCCCAGGCCTCCGCGGTCAGCACGTCCTCGACGGTACCCGGCTCGTCGAAATCAGGCGCCGCCGCGAGCACCGCCTCGAGAGTCTCGACGATGCCCAGAAAAGGTAGCCGACCGGACACGAATGCGGCCACACACTCCTCGTTGGCGGCGTTGTAGATCGCCGGGCGGCAGCGGCCCGCGGTGCCCGCGGCCTTGGCCAGCCGTACGGCCGGGAACGCCTCGTCGTCCAGCGGCCGCAGCTCCCAGTTGTGCGCCAGCGTCCAGTCGACGGCGGCCGCGGCATCGGCCACCCGCTCCGGCCAGGCCAGCGCCAGCGCGATCGGCAGCCGCATGTCCGGCGGGCTGGCCTGGGCCAGCGTGGAACCGTCGGCGAACTCGACCAGCGAGTGCAGCACCGACTGCGGGTGCACCATGACCTCGATGGCGGTGTAGGGCACGTCGAACAACTCGTGCGCCTCGATCACCTCGAGCCCCTTGTTGACCATGGTCGCCGAGTTGATCGTCACCACCGGGCCCATGTCCCAGGTCGGGTGCTTGAGCGCCTCCTCCGGGGTGACGTCCGTCAGCTCGGCGCGCCGGCGGTCGCGGAACGCTCCCCCGCTCGCGGTCAGGATCAACCGCCGCACCTCGGCGGCGGACCCGCCGCGCAGGCACTGGGCCAGGGCGGAATGCTCCGAGTCGACCGGCACGATCTGCCCCGGCCGCGTCACCGCGGCCTTGACCAGCGGGCCGCCGGCCACGAGCGACTCCTTGTTGGCGAGCGCGAGGGTACGTCCGCAGCGCAGCGCCGCCAGCGTCGGCGCCAGCCCGAGACTGCCCACCACCCCGTTGAGCACCACGTCACAGGGCCACTGGGCGAGCTCGGTCATCGCCTGCGGGCCGGCCACGATCTTCGGCAGCTTGAAGTCGCCGATGGCCCAGCCGCGCTTCTGGGCCTCGGCGTAGAACGCGAGCTGCAGGTCCTGCACGACGCTGGACCGGGCCACGCCGACCACGTCGACGGCCAGCTCCAGGGCCTGCGCGGCGAGCACTTCGACGTTGCCGCCGCCGGCGCCGAGCGCGACCACCCGGAACTTGTCCGGGTTGCGCCGGACGATGTCGATGGCCTGGGTCCCGATGGACCCGGTCGAGCCGAGCAGTACCAACTCACGCATGAGGCCATCTTCCTCTGCCGTGTCACGGCGGTCATGGAGTGGGTATGTATCGGATATGGCCCTCCCCCCACTGTCGGCGCCCTTCCGGCTGCTCCGCGGACGCGACCTGTCGCTGCACGCCGCCGCGGTCACCTTCTATGCCGGGATCGCCGTGGTGCCGGTGGCCCTGCTGGCGATCTGGATCACCGGCCTGATCGCCGGCGCCGACCGGGTCCGCCGGCTCACCGGGCACACGATCGCCGCCCTGCCGGACGCGATCGGCGCGCCCCGGGCCCTGTCGGCGCTGATCGAGGCGGGCCTGCACCTGACGCCGATGCTGGCCCTGGCCAGCCTGCTCCCCGCCACCCTGTACGGCGAGGGCCTGCGCCGCGCCTTCGTGTCCCTGCGCGAGCCGGGCGAGGCGCTGGTCGGCTGGCGCGGCCGGATCCTCTGGCTGCCCCTGCTGGCCGCCTCCCCGGCGCTGCTGCTGGCGCTGTTCCTGGCCCTGCCGGTGACCAGCGGCCTCTGGGTCCGCGGCGGCTGGTACGCCGTGGCCGGGGTGGTGCTGTCGTTCCTGGCCGCCTGGCTGGTGCTGACCCCGGTGGTCATCTGGGTCTACCGCGGCGTGGCGCCGGGCCGCCCGGAGTGGCTGGCCACGACGCTGGTGGGCTCGTTCACCGCGGCGAACCTCTCCGGCTTCCTGCACGGCTTTGTGCTGTTCTGCGCCCTGCCGCTGGACCTCGGGGTGCCGTTCGGCGGTTTCGCCGAGATCGGCGGCACGGTCGCCGTCGGGCTCTGGCTCTACCTGTTCCACGTCATCCTGCTGGCCGGCTATGCGGCGACCCGGAGCGCCAGCGCCTACCAACGGGCTCAGCGGACTCATGGATCCCGAAACGCCCGTAGAGGCGGCCCAGCGGTCCCGGCGCCCACCAGTTCCAGCGACCCAGCAGCCGCATCGTCCCCGGCACCAGCAACGCCCTGACCAGCGTCGCGTCCACGATGATCGCCACGATCATGCCGACCCCGATGGTCTTGATGACGGTCACCCCGCCGGTGGCGAAGCCGGCCACCACGGTGATCAGCAGCACCGCGGCGGCGGTGATGATGCCGCCGGTGCGCTGCAGCCCGGCGGCGACCGCCGCGGTGTTGTCGCCGGTGGCGTCCCACTCCTCCCGGACCCGGGAGAGCAGGAACACCTCGTAGTCGGTGGCCAGGCCGAAGAGCACGGCGAGCACCAGGATCATGTTGCTGGGCTCGATGAAGCCGGTGGACTCGAAGCGCAGCAGGCCCTCCAGGTTGCCGTCCTGGAAGATCCAGACCACCACCCCGAACGACGCGCCGATCGAGACCAGGTTCATCAGCACCGCCTTGACCGGCAGCAGCACCGAGCCGAAGGCCAGGAAGAGCAGCAGCATGGTGGCGACGGCCATGATCAGCGCCATCCACGGCAGCCGGCCGGCCAGGCTCTCCAGCAGGTCGAGGTCAACCGCGGGCCGGCCGCCGACCAGCACCTCGGCCCCGGCCGGCGCGGGCAGGGCGCGGATCCGCGTCACCAGGTCGCGGGCCTCGCCCCGGGACAGCGTGTCCGGATACCGCACGGTGATCAGCGCCGCGGCGCCGCGCTCGGCGGTCACCGTGGCGGCCGCGACGCCCGGCAGCCCGCCGATCCGGCCGGCCAGCTCGGCCGCCGGGGCGCCGGTCACCAGCACGGTGATCGGGTTCTCCCCGCCGCCCGGGAACTCGCCGGCCAGCCGCTCGCCGACGGTCCGGGCCGAGCTGCCGACCGGCAGCACCCGCTCGTCGAAGCCGCCGAACTCGACCCGCAGGAACGGCGCCGCGAACGCCATGAGGACGATCAGCACGCCGGCCACGTACAGCACCGGGCGGCGCATCACGCTGCGGGCGATCCGGGCCCAGCCGGCGCCCGGGTGCACGCCGCGCCGCAGCGGGATGCGCAGCTTGTCGATGCGGTGGCCGAGCAGGGACAGGACCGCGGGCAGCACGGTCAGCGCGGCCAGCATCGCGACCAGCACGGCGGCCATGCCGCCGATGGCCATGCCGCCGAGGAACGGCTGCGGAAAGATCAGCAAGCTGGACAGCGCCAGCACGATGGTCAGCCCCGAGACCATCACGGTACGGCCGGCCGTCGCCACCGTGACCGCGATGGCGGCGGGCACGTCCCGGCCCGCGGCCAGCTCCTCCCGGAACCGGCTCACCACGAACAGCGAGTAGTCCACGGCCATGCCCAGCCCGAGCAGCGTGATGACGTTGATCGCGAAGACCGAGATGTCGGTCACGTAGGTCAGCGCGCGCACGGCGACAAACGCGCCGAGGATCGCGATGCCGCCGATGACCAGCGGCGACAGCGCGGCGATCAGCCCGCGGAAGATCAGCACCAGCAGCACGAACAGGACCGGCAACGAGAAGATCTCGGCCCGGGTGATGTCCTGCTCGGTCTGCGTGTTCGCCTGGTCGGTGAAGGCGACCAGACCCCCGACCTCGGTGCGCAGGCCCGGCGCGGCGAGGGCCGGCGCTATCCGGTGGTACGCGGCCAGCAGGCCGTCCTCGTCCGTGGCCCGCAGGTAGATCGCCGCGTAGGTGGCCCGCTGATCGGTGCTGACCAGGGCGGGCGGCGCCCCCGCATCGGTGTAGGCGGCGACCCGGGCGACGTCGGCCGCGCCCCGGATCCGCTCGACGGCGCCGGCCACCGCGGTCCGGAAGGCCGGATCGGTCACCGTCAGCGTGTCGCTGGACCAGAGCACGAGCACGTCCGGATCGCGCTGGCCGAGCTGCGCGGCGATGCCCGCGGCCGCCCTGTTCGACGGACTGTTCGGGTCGTCGTAGCCGCCGCCGGTCAGCGCGCCGAAGACCCCCGCGCCCCAGGTCGCCCCGGCCACGACCAGCGCGACGGCCACGGCGACGACCCACCGGCGCCACCGGATGACCGCTTTGCCCCACCAGCCGAACATCCGCCCGCCTCCCGTGGCGACCGTTAGAGTCGCCTCACCTGTCCTGGACACCACCGCCGTGAACGCCGTTTACTTTTCCAAACGCCGTTCGCCTACGTCAACGGAGCCCGCCATGACGACGACCACGCCCAGCCGCCGCGCCCGGCTGCGTGCGGAGACCGTCACCGAGATCAAGGACGCCGCCCGCCGCCTGCTCGTGGCCGGTGGGCCCACCGCCATCTCGCTCCGGGCCATCGCCCGCGACCTCGGCATGACCGCCCCCGCCCTGTACCGCTACTTCCCCAGCCTGGACGCCCTGATCCTGGCGGTGGTCACCGATCTCTTCGAGGACCTGCGGGCCGCGGTCGTGGACGCCGCCACCGAGCACGGCGACGACCCGCCGCTGGTCCGGGTCGGCCACATGGCCCGGGCCTTCCGCCGCTGGTCGCTGGAGCGCCCCGCCGAGTTCGCGCTGATGTTCGGCAGCCCGGTCCCGGGCGTCACCCCGTGCGCCGAGCGGCACGGACCGCTCAACGACGCCGGCGCGCGGTTCGGGGAGACCTTCTTCACTGTGCTGGGTGAGCACTACGCCCGCCACCCGTTCGGCGGCACGGCCCCGGATCTGCCCGACCCGGCGCTGCGCGAGCTGTTCAAGCCGTACCTGGACACCTTCGGTGACCGGTTCCCGCTGCCCGTGATCTACCTGTTCGTGGCGGCCTGGACCCGGCTGTACGGGATCGTGGCGATGGAGGTGTTCGGCCATCTCCGCTGGGCCATGACGGACGTGGAGCCGCTTTTTGAGGTCGAACTGGCCCGGACCGTCAGCCGATTGGCGCGCTAGGCTCCGCTGCCATGAGCTCTCTGCCGGAACGCGCGGACGTGGTGATCATCGGGGCCGGCCACAACGGCCTGGTCTCCGCGGTGCTGCTGGCCCGTGCCGGACTCGACGTCGTGGTGCTGGAGGCCGCGGACGTGCTCGGCGGCGCCACCCGCACCGAGCGGCCGTTCGCCAAGGTGCCCGGGCTGGGCCAGTCCACCGGCTCGTACCTGCTCGGCCTGATGCCGCCAGAGCTGCTGCGCACGCTCGACGTGGACATCCCGGTGCTGCGCCGCGACCCGCACTACTTCCTGCCGACGCCGGGCGGGCCGGGGTCGCCGTACCTGCTCTTCGGCACCGACCGCGCAGCGACCCGCGCGCAGCTGGAACGGTTCTTCTCGCCCCGCGACGTGGCCGCCGACGAGGCGATGCAGGTGGAGATCGCCGCGCTGCGCGCCGACCTGGCGCCGGCCTGGCTGGAGGAGCCCGGCTCGGTCGAGCAGATCGCCGACCGGCACATCCGGCCGCAGCTGCAGAGCACCTTCATCGACCTGGTCCGCGGCTCGGTGGTGGACTACCTGGCCCGGTTCGGCTTCAAGAGCGACCTGCTGATGAGCATGTACGCGGTCACCGACGGCCTCTCCGGCCTGAACGCCGGCCCCGACGACCCGGGCACGGGCCACAACTTCCTGGTGCACAACATGTGCCGGCTGCCCGGCTCGGACGGCACCTGGATGGTCGCCAAGGGCGGCATGGGCACGGTCTCCCGCACGTTCGCCGACGCCGCCCGCGCCGCCGGAGCGTCGCTGTTCACCAACACCCCGGTCGCCTCGGTGACGGTCTCCCAGGGGGCTGCCACGGGCGTGGTGCTGGCCGACGGGCGGGCGATCTCGGCCCGGGTGGTGCTGGGCTCCTGCGACCCGTACCGGCTGATGAGCCTGGTCCCGGAGGGCGCGCTGCCCACGGCCCTGACCGACCGGATGGCCGCGGTCCGCCGGACGGGCACGACACTGAAGGTGAACCTGGCCCTGCGCGACCTGCCCCGCTTCTCGTGCCTGCCCCCGGAGAGCCCGTCCCCGTTCGGCTCGACGATCCACCTGCTGCCGGGCTCCGCGGGCCTGGACGGCAAGGACTCGTCGATGGCGGCGCTGCGGGCGATGTGGGCGGAGGTGCAGGCGGGCCGGCTGCCGGAGGAACCCACCATCGAGTGGTACCTGCACACCACGGTCGACCCGTCCCTGCAGGACGAGGCGGGCCACCACTCGTCGGCGCTGTTCGTCCAGTCGGTGCCGTACGAGCTGGCCGACTCGACCTGGGAGGCGGAGCTCCCCGGCTACGTCGACCGGCTGCTGGCCCTGGTCGACCGGTACGCCCCGGGCACAAGCGACCTGGTGGCGGACACGATGCCGCTGTCGCCGCAGGGCATCGAGAAGCACTTCGGCATCACCGGCGGGCACATCCACCACGTCGACAACACGGTGGCGTTCAACGAGCGGATGCCGTACGCAACAGGCCTCGACGGCCTGTACGCGGGCTCGGCCGGAGCCCACCCGGCGGGCAGCGTGATCGGCGCAGCAGGCCACAACGCGGCCAAACGCATCCTCACCGACCTGGGCCGCTGACAAACCCCTACTGCTCGTCGCCCTCGTCGGGGGCGAGCAACGGCATGAGCCCGGTCATCTCCAGCACCATCAAGGGCGTGCGATGCGCCCGCACGATGTGCAGATGCCGACCGGACTCCCGGGCCGTGTTGAAGACCTGGACGAGCACATTGATCGCGGACGAGTCCAGGAAGGTGACCGCGTCCAGATCAACCCGCAGCACCGCGGTGCCGGGACGCCGAAGCTCGGCCAGAAGCACGTCAGCAAGCTCCTCCTCGGCACTCATGTCCACTTCCCCGGAAAGGGCGACGAGCGAGATGTCGCCCTGCCGGCTGACCCGGTATGCCCAGATGTCGCCCATAGGTCCTTCCAGAATCGCCAAAGAAGTCACAACCTAAAAGCGCCCCACCCCGGCACACCGTTACACCCCCGCCCCGATCCCAAGATCCACCCGCACCGAGGCGGCGGGTAAGCCGAGGCCCCAACGCAACCACCTTCCCAAACCCGGTCGCCTCCTCCCGGCCACCGCCCAGCTGCCCTCGTCGCTCCAAGATCAAGCCACCACGGCCCGGACAAGGGCACGAGCCGGGCAGCAGGCGAGCGGAGCGGTAACGCAAGGACAGCCGGCGGCGCGAGACGGCTGGCGCGAGGCCGCCACGGATAGCGGGACCGGCACGGCCAACGGCCGGA
>NZ_JBITLX010000046.1:39437-41059 GCF_044465625.1 Actinoplanes sp. NPDC049599 | reverse complement strand
CAACGGACAACGGCCGGAACGGACAACGGCCGGAACGGACAACGGCCGGAACGGACAACGGCCGGAACGGACAACGGCCGGAACGGACAACGGCCGGAACGGACAACGGCCGACACGGACGACAGTGCGACATGGGCGGCAGCTTCAGACGGCTGGTGGCGCGGCACGGGTGATAGCGCGACACAGCCGGTACGCGGATGGGACCGGCAAGGGCGACAGCCCGTCATGGACGACAGCTCGAGGCGGGTAGCGGCGCGAGACAGGACTGCGCGTTAAGCGAGCGCATTGGCGCTGAACCAGCCCCAGAGGCCCAGGTGGACCTTGTCGCGCAGTGGTTAGGTCCGCACCCCAATTCCACATGATCCACGAGCCGCGTGACCGCAGATAGGGCGTGACGGACAAAACGGCTGGCTGCGTGGCTCCACGGCGGCGCGGGCGGCCTGGCGGCGCGGGCGGCCTGGCGGCGTGGGCGGCGTGGGCGGCGCGGGCGGCGCGGGCGGCGCGGGCGGCGCGGGCGGCGCGGGCGGCGCGGGCGGCGCGGGCGGCCTGGGAGGCCTGGCGGCCTGGCGGCGTGGGCGGCGTGGACGGCCTGGCGGCGTGGACGGCCTGGCGGCGTGGACGGCCTGGCGGCGTGGACGGCCTGGCGGCGTGGACGGCCTGGCGGCGTGGACGGCCTGGCGGCGTGGACGGCGTGGGCGGCGGTGCCAACCTCGACGCAGACGCCCCGGCGAACCAGATCGCGCGGTGCTCAGCTCCCGACCCTTCCTCACGATCCACCGCCGCACGACCGAAACAGCACCAGTGGCGACGCGTCATGGCGAAGCTCACGGACCGGACAAAGCGCTGAGGTCGGCGCATGCACGGCAAGGCGAGGCGCGGACACAGCGGGGCGGTCACGGCGGCGGGCAAGGCACGGCGGCGGCGCGGGCAAGGCACGGCGGCACGGCGAGGCGTCGCGGGCAGTAGGGGCAGCGCGGTGCAGTCAAGCGCGGCGCGGCGCGGGCAAGAGGGGCGGGGCGAGCAGGCGAAGCGAACGAATGGCGAGGGGGCGGCAGAGCGTGCGAGTGGGCAGCCCAGACGCGGACGCTCCGGGACACGTTGTCGCGCACGGCCAGCCTCGCACCATCCACGCGAGGCGAGAACGTAGCGGGACGGTCGACGCGGGCAGGGCGGGCTGCGACGAGGGCGGCGGCATGCGGCGAAGCTCAGGCCCGCGGCGTGGAGCGTGCGAGGCGGCAAGGCGGCGAGGCGGCGAGGCAGGCAGGCGAGGCAGGCAGGCAGGCGAGGCAGGCGAGGCGAGGCAGGCGAGCGAGGCCGAGAGAGATGCGGTGACGTGGGTGAGGTGGCGTTGATGCGCGCCGAAGGTCACCCGAGACGGGACGCTCCGGCAGACGTTGTTGCGCCGTGGTCAGCTCCGCGCCCCAGCGTCACAAGATCTCTCCGCGGTGGAAGATCTAGCCGGCGCTGAGGCAGGCGGGGCGACCACAACAGGGCTTGGGGGCGGGGGTGTCCCACGCAGGGAACAAACCAGACCGCCCCGAGTGGGTCAAACCCCCCCCCCAGCCCCCCTGCAACCCGCCCGCCGCCGCTAGGCCCAGCAACCACCCAGCGTTCGGCGGGCG
>NZ_JBITLX010000046.1:0-39427 GCF_044465625.1 Actinoplanes sp. NPDC049599 | reverse complement strand
AGGTTGCGGGGGTTGTGGCGGGGGGGCCCACAAAACCGGGGGGGGGGGGGGGGGGCCCCGGGGGGGGGGGCCCCGCGGGGGGGGGGGGGGGGCCCCCCCCCGCCCCCAAGCCCACCCTGCAACCACCCGGCAGCGAGCCGGATGACCATGCAACCAGCCTGCAATCGGCGGGAGCGACGGTCAGCACCATGCAACCAGGCACGACAAGAATTAGATCTTGATCCTAAGAAGCCGTCTTCTCCGCGCGGATCTTGTGGCCGACGCTGGTAAGGCACTTACCCGTCGGCAGGTCGAACTTCCAGCCGTGCAGCTGGCAGGTCAGGACATTCCCGTCCACGATGCCGAAGCGGCTCAGGTCTGCCTTCAGGTGCGGGCATCGGCGCTGCACCGTCCAGCCGCCCAGTTCGGTGTCCTCGGCGTCGACCGACTTCTCGTGCTCGTCGTACCAGCCTTCGGCGTACTGCAGGCGTTCCTCGGACAGGCACTTGAAGAACGCGTAGACGAACTCGTTGTACTGGCCGATCCGGGCCGCGGAGAAGCGGCAGCTCAGGAACAGCGAGTTTACCCAGTCACCCTCGTCGATGTAGATGAGGTGTTCGATCAGTTCGCGCTGGGTTTTGAAGCGGTAGCGGACCTTCTCGTCGGCGTACGGGCGGACCTGCTTGCCCGGGAAGTCGACCACGATCGACTCGACGGATTCGCCCTCGTAGGAGAGCAGGTCGAAGCGGACCGGGCCGCCGACGCCCTGGGCCAGGTAGATCGATTCTTCGAGCAGGGGTTCGATGCGCTTCTTCAGCTCGCCCAGCACGTCGATCTCCGGGTGCCGCCAGGAGGCCTTCTCGGCCGCGATGATCGGCGCCTTGCGCTCGCGCATCTCCTCGAGGTGGGCCTTCTTGTTCGCGAAGTACTCGTCGACCGGCGTGGGGTGGGTGGTGTCGATCGCCTCCGCCGAGAGCGTGGACACGCTGCCGGGGAGCAGCACGACCGCGTTGGTGCCGCCGACCTTCGCGTATTCGCTCAGGAAGACCGACTGGTCGGGGAAGATGTTGCCCTCGTCGCCGTGGATGTCGTTGAACTGCCACAGGTCGTCGTCCAGGAAGCACGGCGGGCCGGCGATCGGGAAGACGTGGTCGGCCTTCAGGTCGTCGATGTAGCGCCAGGTGCGGTCGAACTGGCGGTCGCGCTTCTGCTTGCCGAACGCCGTCTTGGCCGCCTGCGGCAGCTCGTAGACCATCGGGTACCAGATCGCGCCGGAGAACTGCAGCATGTGCGCGTGCACGTGGCCCAGCTCGGCGAAGACGGTCAGGTCCGTCGGGCGGGCGTCGTTCTGGTTGAGCACCCGGACGCCGTCGTGCTCCAGCCACAGCGACGAGTCGCCGATCGGGCCGTCGGTGGGGCTGATCAGCGCCTGGATCATCACCTTGAGGCCGCCGTCGAGCTCGTGCACCTCGTTGCTCTTGGTCTTGAGGAAGCTGGTGAAGCCGAGCGCGCGCAGCTCGTCCTCGAGCTGGCTGGTCGGGTATTCCGGCAGCAGCACCGTCGCCTTCTTGCTGACGAAGCGCTTCAGGTGCGCCGCGTCGAAGTGGTCGCGGTGCAGGTGGGAGACGTAGAGGTAGTCGACGTTCCCGAGCGTCTCCCAGTCCAGCTGGGAGTTGTCCGGGAACGGGAACCACGACGCGAAATACGCCGGGTTGACCCACGGGTCGCACAGAATGCTGCCCGCGGCCGTGTCGATCCGCATGCTCGCGTGGCCAGTGCCCGTGATCCGCACCGTTCAGCTCCCTCGGTCCACCAGATATCCGACGGCATCGAAGGTACCGGGTCCGGGTTGGTGGGCCGCGCGCGGAGCCGCCGTGCGAAACTGATCGGGTTGTCATCACCATCGTCGCAGGAGGTCCGAGTCGTGGCAGAAGAGCCGGTTTACGCCCCCGACCAGCTCAAGCCGGGCAACCGCAAGTGGGCCCGGATCGGCGCCATCGGCACCGCCGTGATCCTGCTGGCCATGCTCCTCGGCAACCACGAGGGCAACACCGAGAACGTCTGGCTCATCGGCACCGCGCTGCTGCTGGTCGGCTGGGTGCTGGCCGACGTCGTGCTGCGGCGCAACGGCCTCAAGCCCAACGACCAGTAGGCGCACGCAGAGAGGCCCGCTCCCGGCCGGGAGCGGGCCTTTTCCGTACGCGCTCAGCGCATGCGCAGCAGGATGTCCTTGACCTCGCGCAGGGCGGCGTCGACCTCGGCCTCGAAGTATCCACCCGGAACCAGCCCGAACTGCAGCGTGTCGAGCTCGTTCTCGGGCACGGGCATCGGGCCGCGGCCGGTCATCGCCTGCAGGATGCTCTCGAACAGCCGGTCCACCTGCACCGGGTCGTAGCCGCTGCCGAAGCGGCGCGGCTGGAACGTGCGGCGCAGCTGGTCCACCCTGTACAGCTCCGGGCTGCCGCCCTGGCCGCCACCCATCGGCGGGCCACCCATGGGCGGGCCGCTCATCGGGGGCGCGCTCATCGGGGACGGGCCGCCGAAGCCGCCGCGGTCCCGCTCGGGCATCCGGATCTCGGCCGTCATGTCGGTCTTGCCGTGCCGGCCCGGCTCGAAGCCGTCGTAGCTGCCCGTGTCGTAGCCGGAGGGGGCCGGGGGACGCTGCTGCTGCGGCTGCTGGCCGTAGCCGGTGGGCTCGTCGTAGCGGCCGTACGGGTCCGGAGCGGGCATCTGGGGGCGCTGCGGGAGCTGCTGCGGCTGCATCCGGTCGTCGCGGCCGTACGGGTCCTCGCGGCCGAACTGGGCGTACTGGTCGTCGCGGCCGTACTGGTCCTCGCGCGCGTACTGCCGGTCGTCGCGGACCGGGGCGGGCAGCCGCTCGGTCGGCGGCGCGGACCGGCCCAGCGCCTGGCTCATCCGGTCGCCCTGCATGCCGCCGCGCATCGGCTCGGGCTGCATCCGGTCCGGGGTCATCCGCGGGTCGGCGGACCGGCCACCGCGGTCCTCGAACTCGGCGAGCTGCCGCTCCACCCGGTCCAGGTGCAGGTCGACCTGCCACTCGTCGTAGCCGCCGAAGCGCACGCGGAAGACGACGTCGTGCACCTCCTGGGCACCGACGGGCGCGCCGGACTGCTCACCGGCCAGGGTCGCCTCGACCCGGTCCAGGAAAGCGTCGACCTCGTCGACCTTGTAACCGCGGCGCAGCGCGCGCCGCCGGAAACGCTGTCCCTGACTCGTCACAACGTCTCCCAAATCAGCGTCCGCAGGGAACTGAGCCCCGTCATCGTGCCACCTCCGCGTCGGCGACGGCGCCCCCAGCGTCCACCACCGTCAGCTCGCTTGCGGCCAATTGGCCGCATGCACCATCGATCTCCCGCCCCCGGGTGTCTCGGACCGTGGTCGCCACGCCCGCCTCGCGCAGCCGGCGGACGAACTCCCGCTCGACCGGCTTGGGGCTGGCGTCCCACTTGCTGCCCGGCGTCGGGTTGAGCGGGATGAGATTCACATGCGCCAGCTTGCCGTGCAGCAGCCTGCCGAGCAGGTCGGCACGCCAGGGCTGATCGTTTACGTCCCTGATCAGGGCGTATTCGATGGAGATCCGACGACCGGTCTGCGCCGCGTAGTCGAACGCGGCATCAAGCACCTCGGCCACCTTCCAACGCTGGTTGACGGGCACAAGCTCATCGCGCAGATCATCATCGGGGGCGTGCAGGGACAGCGCAAGAGTCACGGACAGCTCTTCGGCGATCAATCGCCGCATTGCGGGCACCAGGCCCACGGTGGAGACCGTGATGTGCCGTTGTGAGAGCCCCAGGCCCTCCGGTGCGGGGGCGACCAGCCGGCGCACGGCCGCGATCACCCGGGGGTAGTTGGCCAGCGGTTCGCCCATGCCCATGAACACGACCCGGGACAGCCGCGGCGGGGAACCGGTGACCGCGCCGGACGCCGCGACGCCCGCCAGATAGACGACCTGGTCGACGATCTCGGCGGTGGACAGGTTGCGGGTGAGGCCGGCCTGGCCGGTGGCGCAGAACGGGCAGGCCATGCCGCAGCCGGCCTGGCTGGACACGCACGCGGTGATCCGGTCGGGGTAGCCCATCAGGACGCTCTCGACCAGCGCGTTGTCGTGCAGTTTCCAGAGCGTCTTGCGGGTGGCGCCGTCGTCGCAGGCCATCTCCCGCTGCGGGGTGAGCAGCGTGGGCAGCAGGTCGCCGGCGAGCTTGGCGCGCGACGCCGCGGGCAGGTCGGTCATCGCGGCGGGGTCACGCACCAGCCGCCCGAAGTAGTGGGTGGACAGCTGCTGAGCGCGGAACGCGGGCTCACCGAGCTCGGCGACGGCCGCGCGGCGGCCGGCCAGGTCCAGGTCTGCGAGGTGGCGCGGCGGCATCGCGGGGCGACGACGGGTGAACACCGCGTCGGGGGTTTCGGGGCTGGTCGGGATGACCGGAAGAATCGTCATGGCGTAACCAGTCTCCCACGTCGCGCGCACATGCCTACCCCGGCGGCGCGATGAGTGAGAGCAGCAGGAACGCCGTCGGCACCGCGAACAGGATCGAGTCCAGCCGGTCCATCAGCCCGCCGTGGCCGGGCAGCAGGTTGCTCATGTCCTTGATGCCGATGTCGCGCTTGAGCATCGACTCCGCCAGATCGCCCAGCACGGCGACCACCGAGATCGCGGCGCCGAACAGCAGACCCCAGTGGAACGGGACGTCGAGCAGGAAGTACGCCAGCAGTGAGCTGCCGACGGCCGCCGCGGTGACCGAGCCGGCGAAGCCCTCCCAGGACTTCTTGGGGCTGATCGTGGGGGCCATCGGGTGCTTGCCGAAGAACACGCCGGCCGCGTAGCCACCGGTGTCCGAGAGCACCACCGCGAGCAGGGTGATGAGCACCCGGTAGTCGCCGTCGTCGGGCTTGGCCAGCAACACTCCGAAGCTGAGCAGGAACGGCACGTACACGGCGATGAGCGCGGTGGCCGCCAGATCCCTGGTGAGACCCGTGACACCGTCGGCCAGCCGCCACAGCAGAGTCGCCGCGACGGTGACCAACAGGCCGAGGATCAGCGCGTCGGTGCTGCCGTACCAGGCCAGCCCGGTCATCAGCACGCCGCCGGCGACCAGCGGGAGCAGCGGCGGGCGGGCGCCGGTGACCTTGAGCGCCCGGACCATCTCCCAGATGCCCAGCCCGGTGGCCAGGGCGATCACCCCGAGGAAGGCCTGCTTCCAGACGAACAGCGAGGCCAGGACGACCAGGATCATGCTGACGCCGACCGCGATGGCGGCGGGCAGGTTGCGGCCCGCCCGGCCGGCCGGCTTCACCGGTGGCTTCCCGTCGCGTCCGGCCCGGCGCCTACCCGGCCCACGCGATCCCTCCGCTTCGGCCGCGGTCAGCTCCCATTCCGCCTGGGAGGTCGAGGTGGCTGCCACCGGCGGATCCCAGGACGGCGGGGCGGGCGGCGGTCCGGGCGTGAAGGCGTTCCACACCGGGCCGGTCTCGGCCGCCTGCTGGGCGGCCTGCCGGCGGTGCGCCGCGTACGGGTCCGGCTCCTCGGCGGGCACGTCGAGGCCGTACGGGGCCGGGACGTCGGGTTGCCCGGACGCCCGGCCACCGGAAGGGGTCTGCCCACCGCGGGGCTCGAGGTACGACATCAGACCTCGAGCAGCTCTGCTTCCTTGTGCTTGACGAGCTCGTCGACCACTCCGACATAGCGGTGCGTGACGTCGTCGAGCTCCTTCTCGGCGCGGCGGCCGTCGTCCTCGCCGGCCTCGCCGTCCTTGACCAGCCGGTCCAGCTGCTCCTTGGCCTTGCGGCGCACGTTGCGGATCGCCACGCGCCCCTCCTCGGCCTTGTGCCGGGCCACCTTGATCATCTCGCGGCGCCGCTCCTCGGTCATCTGCGGCAGGTTGATGCGCAGCTGCGTACCCTCGTTGTTGGGGTTGACCCCGAGGTCCGAGTCGCGGATCGCCCGCTCGATCGGGCCCAGCTGGGACGCGTCGTACGGCTTCACGATCACCATGCGCGGCTCCGGCACACCGACCGAGGCCATCTGGGTGATCGGGGTGAGCGCACCGTAGTAGTCGACGACGATCTTGGAGAACATCGCCGGCGTGGCACGGCCCGTACGGATCGCGGCGAACTCCTCCTTGGCGTGCTCGACCGCGCTCTCCATCTTCTCTTCGGCCTCGAAGAGGGTCTCGTCGATCACCGCTCCGTCGCCTCCTTGTTTCTCCTGGTTGTTGCGAAAGTGTGGGGTAAGCGCGGGATCACGTGGTGATCAGGGTGCCGATCTTCTCGCCGCTGACGGCCCGGACGATCGTGTCGTCGCCCTGGGCGCCGAAGACGAGCATCGGCAGGCCGTTCTCCTCGCAGAGGCTGAACGCGGCCTGGTCGGCGACGCGCAGGCCCTGCTGGAGCACGCTGGCGAAGGTGATGTGGTCGATCTTGCGAGCGTCCGGGTCGGTGCGCGGGTCCGCGGTGTAGACGCCGTCGACGCCGTTCTTGCTCATCAGCACGAGGTCGGCGTGGATCTCCAGCGCGCGCTGCGCGGTGACCGTGTCGGTGGAGAAGTACGGCATCCCGGCGCCGGCGCCGAAGATCACGACGCGGCCCTTCTCGAGGTGCCGGATCGCGCGCAGCGGGATGTACGGCTCCGCGACCTGGGCCATCGTGATCGCGGTCTGCACCCGCGTCTCGATGCCCTCCTTCTCCAGGAAGTCCTGCAGGGCCAGGCAGTTCATGACCGTGCCCAGCATGCCCATGTAGTCGGCGCGGTTCCGGTCCATGCCGCGCTTCTGCAGCTCGGCGCCGCGGAAGAAGTTGCCGCCACCGACGACAACCGCGATCTGCACGCCGCGCCGGGTGGCCGTGGCGATCTGCCGGGCGATGCCCTGCACGACGTCGGGGTCGACACCGACCGCACCGCCGCCGAAGACCTCGCCGGAGAGCTTCAGCACCACCCGCCGGGGCCGCTCGGCCCGGGACGTCGCGACCTCGTCCATTACGACAGTCTGCTCGGTCACCATCGTCATGCCGGTCCGCCCTTTCCTTCGCTAACCCGAGACCCTATGTGACGGGGAGGCCGGGCGCTGTGTCGCGTCCCGGCCTCCCGCGCAGTGCGCTGATTTGCCTGGATTACTCCTGGCCGACCTCGAACCGGACGAAGCGGGTGACCTCGATGCCGGAATCGGCGGCGACCTGCTTGACGGTCTTCTTGTTGTCGGTGACCGACGGCTGCTCCAGCAGGACGAAGTCCTTGAAGAAGGAGTTCACCCGGCCTTCGACGATCTTGGACAGCGCCTGCTCGGGCTTGCCCTCCTCGCGCGCGGTCTGCTCGGCGATGCGGCGCTCCGACTCGACGGTCTCGGCGGGCACCTCGTCGCGGGTGAGGTACTTCGGCCGCATGGCGGCGATCTGCATGCCGATCGCGCGGGCGTCGTCGTCGCCGGCCTCGTCGGTCTTGCCCGTGTACTCGACCAGCACGCCGACCTGCGGCGGCAGGTCCTGCGCCTTGCGGTGCAGGTAGACCGCGACGGTGCCGTCGAGGATGGCGAAGCGGTTCAGCACGATCTTCTCGCCGATCTTGGCGGAGAATTCCTGGATCACGTCGGCGACGGCGCGGCCGTCGGCGAGCGTGGCGGCCAGCAGCGCGGCGGCGTCGGCCAGCTTGGCCTGCTCGCCGTGCTCCACCAGGGTCTGGCCCAGCGCGACGAAGTCGGGGGTCTTGGCGACGAAGTCGGTCTCGCAGTTGAGCTCGAGCAGCGCCTTGCCGGAGTGGGCGACGATGCCGTTGGCGGCGGTCCGGCCGGCCCGCTTGCCGACGTCCTTCGCACCCTTGATGCGCAGGAACTCGACGGCCTGGTCGAAGTCACCGTCCGACTCGTCGAGCGCCTTCTTGCAGTCCATCATGCCGGCGCCGGTGAGGTCGCGGAGCTTCTTCACGTCCGCGGCGGTGTAGTTGGCCATGACTCTCTCTCGATGCTTGAGGTCCGGGGTCTTCCGGGGGCCGGCCGCCGCGAGCGGCGGCCGGCTTCCTTCGGGTTGGTGCTCCGCTTGTTACTCGGCGGCGGCGGCGACGGGCTCGGCGGCCTTGGCCTCGGCGGCCGGGGCCTCGGCGGGCTTCTCGGCGGCCGGCTCGGCGGCGGCCGGAGCGGCAGCAGCGGCCGGAGCAGCAGCAGCGGCGGGCTCGGCGTCGGTCGCCTTCTTGTCGGCGCCCTCGTAGAGGTCGCGCTCCCACTCGGGCAGCGGCTCGCCGGCGGCGACGGTGCCCGGCTCGGGCTTGTCGTCGGCGTTGCCGCGGTTGCGGCCGGAGCGCTTGATCAGACCGTCCGCGACGGCGGCGGCGATGACCTTGGTCAGCAGCTCGGCCGAGCGGATCGCGTCGTCGTTGCCCGGGATCGGGAAGTCGACCTCGTCGGGGTCACAGTTGGTGTCCAGCACCGCGATGACCGGGATGCCCAGCTTGCGGGCCTCGTCGACGGCGATGTGCTCCTTCTTGGTGTCGACGACCCAGATCGCCGACGGCACCTTCGTCATGTCCCGCAGACCGCCGAGGGTCTTGGTGAGCTTGGTCTGCTCACGGAACAGCTGCAGGGTCTCCTTCTTGGTGTAGCCGGCGGCGGTGCCCGTCAGGTCACCGATCGCCTCGAGCTCCTTCATGCGCTGGAGCCGCTTGTACACCGTCTGGAAGTTGGTCAGCATGCCACCGAGCCAGCGGTGGTTGACGTACGGCTGGCCGACGCGGGTGGCGTGCTCCGCGATCGCTTCCTGAGCCTGCTTCTTGGTGCCGACGAAGAGGATGTGGCCACCCTCGGCGACGGTGTCCCGGACGTACGCGTAGGCCTTCTCGATGTACTCGAGGGTCTGGCGCAGGTCGATGATGTAGATACCGTTGCGCTCGGTGAAGATGAAGCGCTTCATCTTCGGGTTCCAGCGCCGGGTCTGGTGCCCGAAGTGGACACCGCTCTCCAGCAGCTGACGCATGGTCACGACGGCCATGGTGAATTGCTCCCTGTTATTCCCTGGTTGTCACGCTCACCGGCGGTGGGCGTCCTGGCGCCCGGTCGCCGGCCCAGGTGGGGCCCGAAGAAGATCGGGACCAGGGAGGGCCGTCGCTGACTGCTCATGATTCCGGCCGGCAGGGTGCTGCCGACAAGGGATCAACCATGGCTCGTGCAGAGGGCGCGCGAGGTCGACCGCACGAGGCGGTCGCCGGAACCCAGCATACGCCGTTCCCGGCGCCGCCCGCTTCCGGGCGGTCGCCCGCCGGGTTCTGGGGCGTTTGTCGCTTTGCGCGCTCCCCGGGCCGGTGCCGGCCGGTCGCTTACGCGACACCCAGGCCGGCGGCCAGCAGCAGGACAAGACCGATCGGGAGGTACGCCAGCGGCGGGCGCAACCAGGCGTCGCGTGCCCCGGTACGGCCGGCACCGGCGAGCGAGTACAGCCCGAAGCCGGTGAGCGGCAGCCCGAGGGTGAGCAGCACCGCGGGCACCACGCCGCGGGCTGTCAGATCGTCGACGAAGACGGCCTGGATCAGCAGCAGCACCGCCGGGATGAAAAGGACGACGGTGACAACCGCGAAGAGCACGGCGGAAACCGGACGGCCGGACCGGTAGACCGCGTCGGCGCCGGACCGGCCGCCGGCCAGCGGGACCATGCCGGGGGGGTCGTTGTAGCCGGCACCCGGCGGCTCCGGCGGGAGGCCGGCCACCCCGGAGCCGTACGTCGTGGTCGTGGTGACCGTGGAGACGGCGGGCTCGGCGGCGCCGCTCGGCCGGACCGCCGGATACTCCGGGCCGCGGACCGGGATCCGGATCGAGCCGGAGTCGGCGGACGACAGGGCGTGGCTGCCGGAGGTGGTCACCGGATCGGGTGACGCGTAACCGGACGGCGGGGCCGAGTAGGGGTCCGCGCTGCGCTGGTCCGGCAGCCGGAACGCGCCACTCGGGCGCTCGTGCACCGCCGAGTCGTAGGGGTTGGCACCCGGCGCCGGAGCTGCGTACGACGTCGGGGCGTCGGGCGCTCGCTGTCCGGTGTACCAGCTGGGTTCCGGCTCTTCGGCGTACCGGCGATGTCCTTCCACGATTTCGCACCGTAGGTGACTCGGGGTCGGGATGCCACCGCTGAGCCCGTATCAGCTACTCACCATGACGCTGCGGTTATCCACAATCGCGCTCCGTCCACAGCCTGCGCCCCGGACGAGCCCCGGAGGCGCGACGGTGGCCGGCATGACGACGCAGCGAAGGGCGGTCGGCGCGTACGGCGAACGACTGGCCGAGCGACACCTGTGCGACCAGGGTCTGGTGGTGCTCGCCCGCAACTGGCGGTGCGCGGAGGGCGAGATCGACCTGATCCTGCGCGACGGCGACGACGTGGTGTTCTGCGAGGTGAAGACCCGCCGCGGCGACCGCTTCGGCACGCCGGCCGAGGCGATCCGCCCGGCCAAGGTCCGCCGCCTGCGCCGGCTGGCGGCGCGCTGGCTGGAGCAGACCCCGGTACGCCCCCGCGAGGTCCGCTTCGACGTGGTGGCGGTGCTCCCCCAGCCCCGCGGGGCGACCGTGGTCGAGCACACCCGGGCGGCGTTCTAGATGAGCTACGCGCGGGTGCTGTGCGTCGGGCTGGTCGGCGTCGAGGGCCACCTGGTCGAGGTGGAGGCCGACCTGTCCCCCGGGCTGCCGGCGGTGGTGCTCACCGGCCTGCCGGACACGGCGCTGCACGAGGCCCGCGACCGGGTCCGGGCCGCGGTGGTCAACTCGGGCCAGGCCTGGCCGAACAGGCGGATCACCGTGAACCTGTTACCGGCCACGGTGCCCAAGCACGGCAGCGCTTTCGACGTGGCCATCGCGTGCGCGCTGCTGGCCGGCGCGGGTGAGCTGCCGGTCGCGCCGTTGGAGGGCGTGGTGGTGCTGGGCGAGCTCGGTCTGGACGGCGCGATCCGGCCGATCCGCGGGGTGCTGCCGATGGTGGCGGCCGCGGCGCGGGCGGGAATCCGCCGGGTGATCGTGCCGCTGGGCAACGCCCGCGAGGCCACGGTGGTGCCCGGCATCACGGTGCGCGGGGTGGACTCGCTGCACCGGCTGGTCGCGTACGTCCGCGGCGAGGACAGCCTGCTGGAGCCGCCACCCGCGCTCCCGCCACCGCCGGCCGCCGGCCCGGACCTGGCCGACGTCGCCGGCCAGGAGCTGGGCCGGTACGCCCTCGAGGTGGCCGCGGCGGGCGGGCACCACCTCGCGCTGATGGGCCCGCCGGGCGCCGGCAAGACCATGCTGGCCGAACGCCTGCCGTCGATCCTGCCGGAACTGGACGACACGTCGGCGCTGGAAGTGACGGCCCTGCAGTCGATCGCCGGCGTCCTGCCCCCGGACGGCGGCCTGGTACGCCGCCCGCCGTTCCAGGCTCCGCACCACAGCGCGAGCCTGGCGGCGCTGGTGGGCGGCGGCTCGGGACTGGCGAGACCGGGCGCGCTCTCGCTGGCCCACCGCGGGGTGCTGTTCCTGGACGAGGCGCCGGAATTCGCCAACGCGACGCTGCAGGCACTGCGGCAGCCGCTGGAGAGCGGCCGGGTGCTGCTGGCCCGGGCCCGGGGCAACACGGAGTATCCGGCCCGCGTGCAGGTGGTGCTGGCGGCGAACCCGTGCCCGTGCGCAAACCCGGCCGGCGACCAGTTCTGCGAATGCACGGCCACGGCCCGGCGGCGTTATCTGGCCCGGCTGTCGGGCCCGCTGCTGGACCGGATCGACATCCAGATCCGGATCCAGCCGCTGGGCGCGGCCCAGCTGATGACCGCGACGGCGCCCGCCGAGCCGTCGGCGGTGGTGGCGCGGCGGGTGGCCGAGGCACGCGCGGCGGCGGCGGAACGCTGGTCCCCGGCGGGATGGCGGGTGAACGCGGACGTGCCGGGGCCGCACCTGCGGCGGCCGCCGTGGCGGTTGGCGGCCCGGGACACGGCGGCGTTGCGGGTGGGGCTGGACCGGGGGGCGCTGTCGGCGCGGGGCTTCGACCGGATCCTGCGGCTGGCCTGGTCCATTGCGGACCTGGACGGGCGGGAACGGCCGACGGGCTCGGACGTCCACGAGGCGGCACAACTACGGATGGGAGAGGCCCATGATCAACGAGACCAGGAATGACCGGCAGACGCCGTCTTCGAGCTCGCCGCCGGCAGATGCGGACGCCTCGGAGGGTTCGGATGCGAAGGTGATCTGGCTGCGGCCGGGGAGGCGGCGCCGGCGACGGGGGCGGCGGCCGTGGGTGGTTCGCGCCCTGCCGGGTCCCCCTGGTGATAACGACGGCGGGTGGGTCGCATGAACGGCGCACGCCCCGGCGACCAACCCGACCGGATGGCGCGGGTGGCGCTGACCTGGCTCGCCGAGCCGGGCAACCGGGCCGTCTGGCAGCTGGTGCGGGCCGACGGCGCCGCGGCCACCCTGGACCGGCTGCTGGGCGGGGACATCCCCGATCCGACGCTGCGCGGGGCCGTCATCGCCAAGGCGGCCACCGGCGACCCCCGACGCCTGGCCGAGGCCGCACTCCAGCGGGCGGACCGCCTCGGCGCCCGGATCGTGGTCCCCGCCGACCCGGAGTGGCCCACCGGCGTGGAATCGCTGAGCACGCTCGAACTCGACGCCGCCGGCCGGATCAACCACGACGTCCGGCCCCCGCTGTGTCTGTGGGTCCGGGGCGGGCGGCGGCTGGACGAGGCGTTCGCCCGTTCGGTGGCAGTGGTCGGCGCCCGCGCCGCGACCGCCTACGGCGTGCACGTGACGAACGAGCTGGCGTTCGGGCTGGCGGAGTGCGGGTGGACGGTCGTGTCCGGCGGCGCGTTCGGCATCGACGCGGCGGCGCATCGGGCGGCGCTGACGGCGGGCGGGCTGACGGTCGCCGTGCTGGCGTGCGGGGTCGACCGGCCTTACCCGACCGGCAACGCCGCCCTGTTCGAGCAGATCGCCGAGAGCGGCCTGCTGATGAGCGAGTGGCCGCCGGGCTCGGAGCCGCTGCGGCACCGGTTCCTGATCCGCAACCGGGTCATCGCGGCGGCAACAACGGGAACGGTGATCGTCGAGGCGGCGGCCCGCAGCGGCGCGGTGCAGACGCTGAGCAGAACGGTCGCGCTGGGCCGGCGGGCGATGGTGGTGCCGGGCCCGGTGACGTCGGCGATGTCGGTGGGCTGCCACGAGCTGCTCCGCCGGCATCCCGAGACGGTCGTCGTGACGGGCACGGCGCAGGTGCTCGAGGAGGTGGGCCGGATCGGCGAGTACCTGGCGGAGATCCCCCGGGGCCGGGGCCACGTCCGGGACGACCTGGACGAGGACTCGGCGCTGATCCTGGAGGCGATGCCCCGCCGGGGAGCGATCGGACCGGAGCAGCTGGCGGCGAAGGCGGGGCTGGGCGTACGCACGGTCCTGCGCCGGCTGTCGCTGCTGGAGCTGGCCGGCCTGGTGGTACGCCGGCACGACGGTGTCACGCTGGCCGCCCCGACCGGAAAGTCCGTACCGCGATGAGTCCGGACTGGACGGTGAGGTCAGGCCTCGGTGTCGTCGAGGTCGCGGCGATGGGCCTTCATCCAGGCCTCGACGTCATCGGTCGCCCACACCTTGCCCTGGGCAAGATCGGCGACGGGCGCGGGGAAGTCCGCCCTGCTGGTGATCTGGTAGGCACGCTGCCGGCTGACCCCGCCGAGGCGGACCCGGATCTCGTGCGCACCCATCAGTCGGATCGGCTTGGTTGCCACATGATCGACCGTAGACTCATGACTATTAGTCATGGGTCAACTTCGCAAAGGACAGCTAGTCTCTCGTCAACTACGGTGTTCGCATGACTATCCCTCGCAAGCGGCGCCTGGAACCGGTCCCGCACGAGCCGTCCCACAGACGCGTCTGGCGTTCGCTGTGGCGCCGCTGCTCGTGCGGGCTCCCGGCACCATGCGTGGATCGCCTGGTCCCGGCGCCGCGCCTCCCCTTCCCGGCGTACCGGACCGCGGCCACCCCGGCCGACCCACCGTCCCGGTTCGGCCCCGAGCCCGCGCCGGCCACCGGGGGCCGGCACCAGACACGGTGGACGGCGGCCGGATTCCCTGATCCGGCACCGCCGGCCAGTCGGTTCGGCACCGGGGCAACGGACGCCCACGACTGGCCGAACAGCTCGTCCCCGTCCATCCCATCGCACTATCCACCGCGGCCGAGCGACCATGCGTACCCGGTCGACGGGCCGATCCGCAGCAGCGCGGCCTGGCCGACGGGCGAGGTCGACACCACCAGCCGAACAGGCGCACCGACACGCGGCACAGCCGGTTGCTGCGGCTCACCCTGGGAGCGGGACGCGGCCTGCATGACCGACGATGCCTGGCGAGCCAACGGCCGGAGCCCGCGCCACACAAGCGAAACCACCAGCTGGCCACGATGTCTGGTGAATGCGGACGACGAGGTGTACCCAGCGAGAAACGCAGGCGGCGAGACCTGGCTGACTGACGCCGAGCGCATGAACAGCCCCGGCGACTTCCCGATGCAGACCAACAACGGCAGCGAGCGGGATCCGGCGCGCACAGCCGACCCCGGCACCATCCCCAGACAGGCCAAAGCCGGCAGCCAGCGGCACGCCGAACGCATGAACAGCCCCGGCGGCGCCTCCACACAGACCAGGGCCGGCAGCGAGCGAGACCCGACGCGCGCGACCCGGCCGGGCGCCGTCCCGAGACAGGTCAGCGCCGGCAGCCAATGGAATGCGGCGGATACCGCACCCGACAACCCCACCGGGCCGGCCTGGTGGGCCGGCCCGGACGACCCGAGCAGCACAGCCTGGTGGGCCGGCACGGACCATCCGTACAGCGCTGCTTGGCGATCCGGCACGGACCATCCGACCAGCACAGCCTGGTGGGCCGGCACGGACCATCCGAACAGCACAGCCTGGCGACCCGGTGCGAACAGCATGCGAAGCGCGGGCATGATCGACGACCCCGGCAGTGCGGCCTGGCGGACCACCAAGGACCCGCCGAACCCTTGGACGATTCCTGCCGCCTGGCCGACAATCCAAGCCGCCGCGAGACCCCGAGCCTGGCCGCCGAGAAACGCCGCAGCCGATTGCGAACGCTGTCCGAGCGAACCCGGCGCGGAGAACGGACTCGGTGCGGAGAACGGAATCGGCGCACAGAGCGAACTCCGGCCATGCCCAGCCCTCATGCGGGACAAGGTCCGGACGCCCGGAGAAGGCATCGCACGAGACGGCCCGTGGCCAACCCGCGAGGCGCGAGGCGCAGCATGGCCCACGCTCGAACCCGCAGCGACGGCACACAATCGGCCACCCCCAGGGGCCACACCACAGGACCCACCATGGCCCCCGCGCCAAGCCGAAACCAGCAACGACAAGGCATGGCCGAGCAGCCGGCCAAGCCCGCCCGACGAACCCTGGCCACACAGCCGAACAAGCGCAAAAGGCGACCCCTGGCCGCCCAGCGAAGGCGCCGCAAGAGACGGACCATGGCCGGCCGACCCGGTCAACAACCCCGAGCCCGGCGACACACCGCCACCCGGGATGCACGGCGCAGCCCGGCCGAGCAACACCGACAACCCACCCGCCCCCGTCAGCCCGCAGCCGGAACCCGGCAGCGGCCGGCAGGTTCACTCACCCGCGTGGGACGCGCCGACCGTGCAGCTGTTCCAGGTCGGGCGGGCCGGCGATCTCACTCCCGCCCAGGCGTACCGGGCAGGTCGGGGCCGCTCATGGTGACCGTTCGGCAGGAGGCGCAGCATCTCGGCGACCGGCCCTCGTGGGATTGCCTGGCCTGTACCCAACCCTGGCCGTGCGCTCATGCGAAGGACGAGTTGCTCAACGAGTTCCGGCGGTTTCCGTCGAGCTTGACGATCTACATGTCGTCGTTCCTGTGTGAGGCGCTGAACGATCTCACCGCACATGGTGAGGCGCCGCCGCCCGATCTGTACGAGCGGTTCCTCTCCTGGGTGCGGCCGAGCACCGCCGGTCTCCCCGCCGGGGAGCAGGACGACCCGTAACAACAGCAGGGAAGAGGCAGACGGCGGCAGGGGCCTCCACGGACCGCCGACCACCCGCCGTCGCCTCGTACCCGCTGCACTTTTCCGTGCCTATGTTGGTTTGTCAGTACAGTGGGATGGAGCATCGTGGACACGTACCGTAAAGGTCATGATCGATCCTTCGGCCGACCGTGCGGTCTTCCGCCAGCTCGCCGATCTGCTGCGCGATCGGATCGCGTCGGGCGAGCTCGCTCCGGGTGAGCCGCTCCCCAGCGAGCTGCGGCTCGCCCAGGAGTACGGGATCAGCCGCACCACCGTGCGCCAGGCCATCGGTCAGCTGCGCATCGAGGGCCTGGTGACCGTCGACCGCCCCCGCGGGACCTTCGTCCGCGTCCCGGAACCGACCGAGGTCATCACCCTGGGGCGCGGCGAATCCGTGGGCGCCCGCATGCCGACCGACGCCGAGCGTCGCGCCCTCCGGCTGGGCGAGGGCGTGCCGGTGCTGGTGATCACGGCCGCCGACGGCACCAAGACGGTGCACCCGGCGGACCGGGTGCGGCTGACCCGCCCCTGAGCGCCCCGCTACCTCAGGACCCGGCGTCGGCTGCCCCGAACCGGTTCCAGGACTTGATCACCAGGTGGTCCTCCGTCACATCGATGCGGAAGCGGCCCGCTCCCAGCACCGATGCGCCGCCCTGCGCCCTGGGAGCGCTCAGAAAAGGTTGTACTGCCCGGTCGACAGCGTGAAGCCGTGGCCGGACTCGGTGTTCTCACAGCGCATCGCTTTTCGATCACTGCTGCAGGTGAAATCCCCGGCGCGCAGAGACTTGCCGTACGCCAGCTTGTCCTTGCCGCCCAGCACCGTGTCGCCGGCGCAGGTGAACCTTGCCTCGTCCGTCCGGGAGACCGACAGCCCGGCGCCCCAGTCCAGGTCGCAGTCGGCCGGTGCCGGTGGGGGCTGCCAGTCCTTCCGGATGATGTCGCAGCGTGCCCCCGACTTGTCCAGGTAGCAGCCGATGTTTCCGGACGGCGACACGAAGCTGGCCTCGCCGACCTCCGTGGGCGGCGCCGGCGTGGTGGGTGCGGGCGACGGGGCGTCGCCGAGGGCCGCGCTCGTGGCCGTCGGCGCCGTGGTCTGCCGGGGATCGGGCGCGTCCGGCGACGCCGAGCATGCCGCCAGCATCGCGGTCAGCGTGATCGCTCCGCACAGCCCGGCCCATCCGCGCACTGCTGCCATGAGACCCCCAAAGGCGGAATGATAGGGGCGTGGAGCAACAACAGTGAGCACCCGCGACGTCCACGAGGCGCTGCCGCCCGCGATGCGCGCCGCGGTTGACGACTTCGCGGTGCATCTCGCGCGGGTCGACAACCGCTCCGCGCACACCGTGCGGGCCTATGTCGGTGACGTCGTCTCGCTGCTCGCGCACGCGGCGGACGCCGGTTGTGCCGCCCCCGGCGACCTGGACATCACGGTGCTGCGCGGGTGGCTGGCGCAGCGGATGACCGGTGGCGCCGCGCGTACCTCGCAGGCTCGGCGCGCGGCCGCGGCCCGCACCTTCACCGCTTGGGCGCACCGGTCCGGGCTCTGTCCGGCGGATGCCGGCGCGCAGCTGGCCAGCCCACGGGCACACCGCGACCTGCCGTCGGTGTTGCGCGCCGATCAGGCGGCGGACCTGGTCGTCACCACGGCCGACCCCCATGCGGCACGCGACCGAGCCGTCCTCGAGCTGCTCTACGCCACGGGCGTACGGGTCAGCGAGCTCTGCGGCCTGGACACCGCCGACCTCGACGAGGGGCGCCGGGTGGTCCGCGTCTTCGGCAAGGGCGCCAAGGAGCGCGTGGTCCCCTACGGCCTCCCCGCCCAGCGGGCGCTCGACGATTGGCTGCGGCACGGCCGCCCGGGTCTCGCCGGAGCGGCCAGCGGCGACGCCCTCTTCCTGGGTGCGCGTGGCGGCCGGCTGCAGCAGACCGTGGTGCGGCGGATCGTGGCCGCCGCCGCCCAGGCCGCGGGCCTGCCGCACACCAGCCCGCACGACCTGCGCCATTCGGCGGCCACGCACCTGCTGGACGGCGGCGCCGACCTGCGCGCGGTTCAGGACCTGCTCGGCCATTCCTCGCTGTCGAGCACCCAGATCTACACCCACGTCTCCACCGAGCGCCTGCGCGCCGCCTTCAGGCAGGCCCACCCCCGGGCCTGACCGACTGCCACCCCCGCCCGGCCCGGCACCACGTACGATCAGGGCGTGAGCGCCGGAGATCCGCCCCCGCCCATCCCGGGAGCGCGGCTCCTCTTCTCCCTCGATCCGGCCACCGCCTATCTCAATCACGGCTCCTTCGGTGCCGTGCCGATCGGCGTGCAGCGCACCCAGCAGCGGCTGCGGGACGAGGTCGAGCGCAACCCGATGGCGTTCTTCTCGTCGCCGGGGCTCGCCGACCGGATCGTCCATACCCGACGGCATCTCGCCCACTTCCTCGGCGCCGACCCGGACGGCAGCGCTCTGGTGCCCAATGCCACCAACGCGGTGTCGCTGGTGCTCCAGTCCGTGCGGCTGACCTCCGGGGACGAGGTGCTGCTCACCGATCACGGCTACGGCGCCAACGCGATCGCCGTGCGGCGGCAGTGCCGGCGGGACGGGGCCAGCGCGCGCACCGTCGCCCTGCCGCTGGACGCCTCGGACGCCGAGGTGGTGTCGCGGATGCGCGGGGCGTTGCGGCCCGGCAAGACCAAGCTGGTGATCGTCGACCAGATCACCTCGCCCACCGCGAAGGTGCTGCCGGTGCGCGAGATCGTCGCCGCGGCCCGGGAGCACGACATCCCGGTGCTGGTGGACGCCGCGCACGTGCCCGGCATGGTGCCCGTCCGGGTCGACCGGCTCGGCGCCGATTTCTGGGTGGGCAACCTGCACAAGTGGGCCTTCGCCCCGCGCGGCACCGCCCTGCTCACCGTGGCGCCGGCCTGGCGCCGCCGGATCGAGCCGCTGGTGGTGTCGTGGGACCACGAGACCGGCTTCCCGCTCTCGGTGGAGTCGCAGGGCACTCTGGACTACTCGGCGTGGCTGGCGGCGCCGACCGGGCTCTTCACCCTGCGCACGCTGGGGGTGGAGTCGGTGCGGGCGCACAACGCGGCGCTCGCCGCGTACGGTCAGCGGGTGGTCGGCTCGGCACTCGGGCTGACGCCGGCCGAGCTGCCGGAGCCCGGCGCGGCCGAGGCCGCGATGCGGATCGTGCCGCTGCCCTCCGGCACGGCCACGACGCAGCCGGAGGCGCATGCCCTGCGCCAGCAGATCAGCGACAAGCTGGCGACCGAGGTGGCGGTGAACGCCTGGGGCGGCCGGGGCTGGCTGCGGCTGAGCGCGCAGGTCTACAACCGCCCGGAGGAATACGAGACGCTGGCGGAGCGCCTGCCACCCCTGCTGGCGTCGCTGCGCTGAGCCGGTCACAGCGGCAGCAGGCGGACGCGGCCCAGGCCGAGCAGGGTGAGCGGGTCGAGATAGTCCGCGCCGCGGCGCAGTCCCCAGTGCAGGCAGACCGGCGCGGGACAGCCCGGGTGGGCGGGCGCCAGTGTGCCGATCTCCTCCCCGGCCGCGACGGGGTCACCGGGGTGGTGGCCCGCGGGCAGCACCGGCTCGTAGGTCGTGCGCAGGCCGCCGGGGTGGGCCACGCTGACGACGCCGCGGCCGGCGAGCTGCCCGGCGAAGACGATCGTGCCCGCGCCCGCGGCCCGGATCACCGCGCCGGGGGCGGCGGCCAGATCGGCGCCGCGGTGCCCGGCCAGCCAGGGCCGCGCCGGCGGATCAAACCGCCGGACAACCCGGCCCCCGTCAACCGGCCACCCGAACCCCGACCCACCCGGCCCGGCAAAGCCGGAGACCCC
Organism: Actinoplanes sp. NPDC049599; assembly: GCF_044465625.1. Classification (NCBI taxonomy): domain Bacteria; kingdom Bacillati; phylum Actinomycetota; class Actinomycetes; order Micromonosporales; family Micromonosporaceae; genus Actinoplanes; species Actinoplanes sp. NPDC049599. The sequence goes on along the minus strand of NZ_JBITLX010000046.1, from coordinate 19,603 downwards.
GGCAGAGCCGGACAACACCAACAGCACAGAGAGCAAGAGCACCATGCGAGGCATGGTGCTCTTGACCGAGAACGGCCGCGACCCACCCTGTGGATAACCGCGGCCGGCGGATCAGCTGCCGCCGAAGCCGGCCTCGTCCGGGAGTGAGATGTCCGGCTTTTCGAGTTCCTCCACGTTGACGTCCTTGAACGTCATCACGCGAACGTTCTTCACGAAGCGGGCCGGCCGGTACATGTCCCAGACCCAGGCGTCGTGCATCTCGACCTCGAAGTAGACCTCGCCGTCGGAGTTGCGGACGTGCAGGTCCACCTGGTTCGCCAGGTAGAACCGGCGTTCCGTCTCCACCACGTACGAGAACTGTCGGACGATGTCGCGGTACTCCCGGTAGAGCTGCAGCTCCATCTCGGTCTCGTACTTCTCGAGATCTTCTGCGCTCATCGCTTCTCGCCCTCCATGGCCTCATCTTCCCCCACCGGCACCGGCGGCCGAGGCTGCTCGCCCGACGCCACGCCGACGGTACCCTCCACTGCTGGCCAGAGCATCAGCGGCTCGGCGGTGACCGGGGGCAGAATCGCCGGGCGGCGGGCCCGGGGCGGGCGGTTGCCGCGTCCCGAGACGGCTGCCACGTTCACGTACGAGAAGCGGTGCTCCACGCACGGCCCGTGCCGGGTCAGCGCGGCGCTGTGCTCGTCGGTGATGTAACCCTTGTGCACCGCGAAGCCGTAGTCCGGGAACCTGCCGTCCAGCTCCACCATCAGCCGGTCCCGGGTGACCTTGGCGAGCACGCTGGCCGCCGCCACGCAGGCCGCCACCCGGTCACCCTTCCACACCGCCAGGCCCGGCGCCCCCAGCCCGTCGACCGGGAAACCGTCGGTCAGGACGTACTCGGGGCGGGTGGTGAGCGACGCGAGCGCGCGGCGCATCGCCGCCAGGTTGCACACGTGCAGGCCGCGGCCGTCCACCTCGGCCGGCGGGACGATCACCACCGACCAGGCCAGCGCCCGCGCCACCACCTCGTCGTAGACGCGTTCGCGGGCGGCGGCGGTGAGCAACTTGGAGTCGGCGAGCTCGTCGATCTCGCCGCGTCTGCCCTCGGGCAGGATCGCCGCGGCGGCCACCAGCGGCCCGGCGCAGGCGCCCCGGCCCGCCTCGTCGGCGCCGGCCACGTGCCGGAAGCCACGGCGCTGCAGCGCCCGTTCGAGGGCGTAGAGGCCGCCTTCGCGGCGCACGACCGTGCGGGGCGGGCTGAGCATCAGCGCACCCGCCGCAGCAGGTCGGCGAGGTCGATCGGGTAGATCTGCTCAGCGGAGGCGGCCAGCTCGGCGGTGGACCACCAGCGGTGATCGGTGATGGTCCGCTGTTCCTCGGTGTCGAAGCCGGCGGTGTCGACCTGCCACTCCGCCACCCGGTACAGGAAGAAGTGCTGGTGCTGCCGGTACTGCCGGCTGTCGTAGCTGAACTCGGCGGTCTCGTGGTGCACCGGCGCACCGAGGTCCTCGGGCGCGACCTTCAGCCCGGTCTCCTCGTGCAGCTCCCGGGCCGCGCCCTGGGCCGGCGTCTCACCCTCGGCCAGGCCGCCGCCGGGGGTGAACCACCAGTGCTGCTCCGGGCGCGCCGGGTCGCTCCCGTGCAGCAGCAGCGTGCGCTCCGCGGCATCGATGAGGAGAACCCGGGCGGCCCGTCGTTCGATGAACGTCACGGCACCAGCCTATTGCGCCGGTGGTCGATCTTGATGCCGGGTCAGTTGGCGGCGGCCGGGGCCGGTACGCCGTCGAACCCGCTGGGCACGGAGAGCCAGGTCGCCCGTCCCACCGGCCAGAAGATCGTGAAGGCCCGGCCGACGATCGCGTCGGTCTCGATCGTGGCCTCCTGGATGTCCTCGGTCTGCTCCCAGTGCTCCAGCGAGTCGCCGGAGGCGGAGCGGTGGTCGCCCATGACCCAGAGCCGGCCGGCCGGCACGGTGATGTCGAACTTCTCGTCCGCGGCCGGGTCCTGCTTGCCGTCCGCGTCGGTGTAGATGTACGGCTCTTTCAGCGAGTGCCCGTTGATCATCAGGTGCTCCTCGGCGTCGCAGCAGACCACGTGGTCGCCGCCGACGCCGATGATGCGCTTGATGAAGTCCTCGCCCTCGGTGCCGCTCTGCCAGTCGGCCGGGGCCTTGAAGACCACGATCTCGCCGCGGCGGGGCTCCCGGAAGTCGTAGACGAGCTTGTTCACCAGCACCCGGTCCCAGACGTTGAGCGTGTGCTCCATCGAGGGCGACGGGATGTAGAAGGTCTGCAACACGAAGGCCCGCACCAGGACCGCGACGAGGATCGCCACTCCCAGCAAGATCGGTAGCTCGCGCCAGAACGAACCGCTGCGCTTGGCCTCGGAGTCGGTGTGCTCGTCAATCACGATCGGAGCCTACGTCCCCGGGGCCGCCACCACAGTCCGGAACGCGCGGATACGCCGACACTTAAGAGGAACGGCAGCATAACCGCAACCGTGCCCGGGTCGGGTGCGGGACGCGAATCAGCACCCGTGGGAGCGGCCGCGATCGGGTGGTCGGCGGCGTACGCCTTCCAGTTGTCGGGCACGGAGAGGCTGGTGAAGTGGCTGGTCGGCCACACCACCACGAAGGCCCGGCCGATGATGTTGTCGATCGGCACGGGGCCCTGGCAGCGGGCGTCCTGCGACACCAGCCGGTGGTCGCCCATGACGAACATCTCATTCGCGGGCACGGTCACCTCGGCGAACCGGCGGCTGGTGCACTGCCGCGGGTTCGGCGGCGCGTCCAGCGGCGAGTCCTCGAAGATGTACGGCTCGTCGACCGGCTCGCCGTTGACCGTGATCCGGCCCTGGTCGTCGCAGCAGGCGATCTTGTCGCCGGGCAGCCCGATCACCCGTTTGATGAAGTCCCGCTCGCCCGGCCGGCTGACGCCCACCAGGTCGCCGATGGTCCGGCCCAGCTTGGCGCCGAAGGTGTTGCTGATCGGCTCGGCCGGCTGCTCGGGCGCCCAGTTGTCGGTGCCGCGGAAGACCACGATCTCGCCGCGCAGCGGGTCGCGCATGTCGTAGACGACCTTGTTGACCAGGACCCGGTCCTTGATCGCGAGGGTGTTCTCCATCGAGCCGGACGGGATGTAGAACGCCTGCACCAGGAAGGTGCGGATCAGCACGGCGAGGCAGAACGCCACCACCAGGAGCAGCGGCAGCTCCTGCCAGAGGGGCATCTCCTTGCGGCGGATCACTCGCCCGCGGCGACGTCCGGAGGAGGAGGCTCGATACCCCTGCATCGGTTCCACGCTTAGCATCTCCCGCCGCCGTCCGGTCGAGCCGCCCCGGATACAGCACTACCGCCCGGAATCCCCTCGCGGGGGCATGGCGGGCGGTAGTGCGAATGGTCCTGCTGAATTCCCATCCGTCACTGACGCAAGAGTAGTGCGCTCGCGCAGTAAACGTCAGTCCGAGTGAATACGGCCCGGACCGCCGACGGGTTCAGCTGACCGTCTGCTTCTCGCGCAGCTCCTTGATCTTGGCCTTCTTGCCACGGAGCTCACGCAGGTAGTACAGCTTGGCGCGACGCACGTCACCGCGGGTCACGACCTCGATGCGGTCGAGCTGCGGGCTGTTGATCGGGTACGTCCGCTCGACACCCACGCCGAAGCTGATCTTCCGGACCTTGAAGGTCTCGCGCAGCCCGCCGCCCTGGCGGCTGATCACGACGCCCTGGAAGACCTGGACGCGGGAACGGTTGCCCTCCACGACCCGCACGTGCACCTTGACGGTGTCGCCGGCCCGGAAGACCGGAATGTCGGTGCGCCGCGACTGGGCGTCGAGTTCGTCCAGCGTGTTCATCGCTGCATCCTCGTCGTACTCAAAGCGCACCGGGAGTTCGATGCGCGATTGGGGTGATTCTGACCCGCAAGCGGGGTCCTCGTTCGGCGCCACGGCGTGGAGCTCGAACGGCAACCTCACTACTTTGCCACACCCGGGGGCGGGATCCGAAATCCGGCCTCGTCGAGAGCGGCCCGGTCCTTCTTGTCGAGAAGATCATCGGGATAGGCGGCCAACATGTCCGGCCGCCGGGCCGCGGTCCGCAGCAGCGATTCCGTACGCCGCCAGCGCGCGATCCGCCCGTGATCACCGGAGCGGAGCACCTCGGGCACCGCCCGCTCCCGCCACACGGCCGGCTTGGTGTAGACCGGCGCCTCCAGCAGCCCGGCCGCGTGCGACTCCTCGGTCAGCGACTCGGCGTTGCCCAGCACCCCCGGCAACAGGCGGGTGACCGCTTCCATGATCACGATGACCGCGACCTCGCCGCCGAAGAGCACGTAGTCACCGAGCGAGACCTCACGCACCGGCATCCGGGCGGCGGCATCGTCGAGCACCCGCTGGTCGATGCCCTCGTACCGGCCGCAGGCGAAGATCAGGTGGTCGAGCGCGGCCAGCTCGTGCGCGTCGGCCTGGGTGAACGGCTTGCCCACCGGCGACGGCACCACCAGCACCGACTCCGGCCGGGCGACCGCGTCCAGCGCCGCCGCCCACGGTTCCGGGCGCATGACCATGCCGGGGCCGCCGCCGTACGGGCTGTCGTCGACCGTGCGGTGCACGTCCGAGGTCCAGGTGCGCAGGTCGTGCACGGACAGGTCGAGGATCCCGGCGCCGCGGGCCTTGCCCACCAGCGACAGCTCCAGCGGCGCGAAGTATTCGGGAAAAATGGAAACGACGTCGACGCGCATCAGAGCTCTAGCAGACCCTCCGGCAGATCGACGACGACCCGACCGCCGGCCAGGTCAACCGTCGGCACCATCTGGCTCACGAACGGGATGAGCGCGGTGCCACCGGCGGCCTTCTTGAGCACGATCAGGTCGGAGGAGGGCGCGTGGTCGATCCGGTCGACCGTGCCCAGCACCGTGCCGTCGACCGACTCCACGGTCAGCCCGGCCAGCTGGTGGTCGTTGAACTCGTCCGGATCCTCGGGGTCGGCGACCTGCGAGCTGTCGACCTGCAGCAGCACGCCGCGCAGCGCCTCGGCGGTGTTGCGGTCGACGACGCCCTCGAACTGGGCGATGCCCTTGCCCTGGTGCCAGCGGATCTGCTCCAGCACCAGCTTCGCCGGCACCTGGTACGCGACCCCGGGCACGGCGGCAGGCGCCGGGCCGGCACTCACCCGGCGATCCCGAGGGACCTCCGTGGTGAACGCCGACCCGGCGGCAAATCTCGCCTCTGGATCATCGGTCCGCACCGTCACGAGCACTTCCCCACGGATCCCGTGGGGCTTACCGATCTGACCGACGACCAGCAACATCAGGCAGCAGCTCAGTACGCGTCGACGATGTCGACGCGGATGCCGCGCCCACCGATCGAACCGATGACCTGACGCAGCGCCTTGGCCGTGCGCCCGCCCCGCCCGATGACCGTTCCCAGGTCCTCGGGGTGGACGCGCACCTCGAGCCGCTTACCGCGGCGCGAGTCGACCAGCCGGACCCGGACGTCGTCCGGGTTGTCGACGATGCCCTTGACGAGGTGCTCCAGCGCAGGCCGGAGCGCCCCGTCAGTTCGCGTCGGCGCCGGCACCGGCCGGGTCCTTCGCGTCTGCGGCAACAGCCTCACGGTTCGGCTCGGCCGGGTCGACGGCCTTGGTGTCGCTCGGGCGGGTCTCGGCAACCTCCGGCGCGGCCGGGGTCTTCTCGGCAGCCTTGTCGGTCGCCTTCTCGGCAGCCTTGTCGGCGGCCTTCTCGGTCGCCTTGGCCTTCTTGGCGGGCTTGGCGGCCGGCGCGTCAGCAACGCCCGCGGCAGCCTTGGCCTCGGCCTCGTAGGTCGCCAGGCGGCTGACCTTCTCCGCCTTCATGAGCAGCGGAGGCGGGGCCGGCAGGCCCTTGAACTGCTGCCAGTCGCCGGTCTTCTCGAGCAGCCGCTGCACGGCCTCGCTCGGCTGCGCGCCGACCGAGAGCCAGTACTGCACCCGCTCCGACTTCACCTGGATGATCGAAGGATCTTCCTTGGGCTGGTAGATACCGACGTACTCGATGGCGCGGCCGTCACGCTTGGTGCGCGAGTCGGCGACGACGATGCGGTACTGCGGGTTGCGGATCTTGCCCATCCGCAGGAGCCGGATCTTTACGGCCACGGTCTTGTTCGCTCCTGTTGCGATGACGACCGGCCCGCCTGGGAGCCGGTACGTGGGTGAGAGAACGGAACCCACGTGGGGATATGGGACCGATGCCTCGAGGACTGGCGCTACGTGGGGAGTTAGAGGGCAGCTCACGCACGCCGGACCTGTCCATTCTGCCAGAGGGACCGGGCGCATCCCAATCGCCCCCGGCACAACCCCAAAACCAAAGATCAAATTCTTCCGGTCGTGCCTGATTGCATGGCTCTGACCGTCGCTCCCGCCGAACGCCGGCTGATTGCATGCCCAAACCCGGCACACCCACCCACCACACCCCACAACCGCGGTGAGCCACCTGCCACGCCTCCACAACACCAACCCACCACCACCCACACCCCGCCACAGCCCCACCCACCAAGCCGCCCAGCACCCCACCCAGCCCAGCACACCACCCAGCCCCACCCACCACGCCGCCGCCCCGCCCAGCACACCATCCAGGCCCAGCCCCACCCGCCACGCCGCCGCCCCGCCCAGCACACCACCCAGGCCCAGCCCCACCCGCCACGCAGCCCCTACCGCCACGCCACCCAGCCCCGCCCGCCCGCCAGGCCGACTTCGACAGCGCCGCCACCACCTGAGCAACCCGGATCCGCCGCGCCTCCACCAACCACGGATCTTGTTGCACTCCGGTCAGAAACCCCGACACGCCTCATCAAGATCTGCGCAGATCCCACCAGCGGGCAGCGAAGACGGGCGGCAGGCAGCGACCTTGAGGCAACCAGCGGGCAGCAGTCGCCAGATGGCGACCGGCAACAGGCTGGCGGGCGGCGGGCGGCGGACGGCGGACGGCGGACGGCAGGCCAACTGGGCGGCAGGCGGCAGGCGGCGAGCGGCGAGCGGCGAGCGGCAGGCCAACTGGGCGGCGGGCGGCGGGCGGCTGGCGGCTGGCGGCTGGCGGCTGGCGGCTGGCGGCTGGCGGCTGGCCAACCCCACCTGCTCAGCGCCACGGACGGGCTGGATGCATCGGAGATCTTGGTAGGATTTGGCCCCTATGACGGCCACTTCCTACCAAGGTCTACTCGAAGCGAAGCTGAAGGACGGTGGCGAGCGGAACCCGTGCGCGAGGCGTGACCCGACGCAAGGCGCGGCTCAGAGGCGAGGGGACGCGGTTTACAGGCCGGTGCAGCGAAGGCGGGTGCCACTCACACGCAGGACGTGTCGGCGCCACCCGGGATGAGCCAACACCACCCAGGACAAGCCAACGCCGCGCGGGTCAGAGGCGACAGCGCGACTCACCGGCGGGAGCGCGACTCACCGGCAGGCAGATGCGGCTCAGGATTCGGGCTGCCAGTGGTGCGGGTTCAGCGGCGGGGTTCGGCGGGGCGGTTCCAGCCCGGGGGCAGCGTGGTCGGCGGGTGCCACGCCGGGTCCGGGGTGTAGTTCGTCCAGGTGCCGTCGAAGGGGAACTCGCCCGCCTCGATCAGCTTGATCACGCGGAGGCCCTCGGCGCGGACCGCCGCCTCGTCGTGGACCCAGTAGTGTTCCGGGAACGCGAGGCGTTCGGTGAACTCGTCCTCGTCCTTCCACTCCCAGCTGCGGTCCGGGCGGACCACCACGTCCAGGTCCTGGTCGATCACGTCGATGCCGGCCATCGGGCCGTCGTCCCAGCGCAGGGCCCGTTCCTCCAGGTTGACGTACCAGCCGGTGAAGCGGTGCTGGTCGTCGCGGAAGAACCAGATCGAGTGGTCCGCGTCCGGCGGGATGAACTTGAGCACGCCCGGGCCCTGCCAGCTGACCGTGATGATCTTCGTGGGCAGCGCCGTCCACTCGTCGAACGGCATGTCGCGGATGCCGCGGCCGTCCTCGGCCACCTCGATCGCCACCGCCGAGCCGCGGGCCAGCCAGAGCAGCAGCCCGCGGTCGTCGTCGCTGACCACCCGGCACGGGCGCACGGCTGCCAGCCGTGGCCCGTCCACGTTGCGGTAGAGGACCTCGCGGCCCGGCGCGAAACGCACGCTCAGTAGGAACGCGCCAGGATCGCGACCAGGCCGGGCTCGTCGTCGGAGTCCGGCATCGAGCCGTCCTCGCGGAACAGGCAGCGTACGGTCACCGCCTTGCCGTTCGCCTCGGCCTCGCCCTCGGTGCCGACGGCGGACCACGGCACCTGGGCCCAGCCGGTCTGCGCCGCCTCGATCGCGTCGCCCAGCGTCTTCACCTCGACCGTGTTGGCCTCGCGGAACGCCAGCGCGTCGTCGTACATGCGCTGCTGGTCGGTGCGCAGCGCGTCGACCACCGTCGGGACGACCTCGGCCAGCGCCACCGGCGACTTGGTGCCGTCGATGCGGCGGGCCACCACGGCGTTGCCCGCGGTGAGGTCGCGCGGGCCCACCTCGATGCGTACCGGAACGCCCTGGAGCTCGGCGTCCACGGCCCGGCGGCCGAACGGGATGTCGGCCCGGGTGTCGAGCTTGACCCGCACGCCGGCGGCCTTGAGCTCGTCGGCGAGCCGGGTCGCGGCCTCGGTGACGCCCTCGCCGGCCTTGACGACCATGACCTGCGCCTGGATCGGCGCGATCCGCGGCGGCAGGCGCAGGCCGTTGTCGTCGCCGTGCACCATGATCAGGCCACCCATCATCCGGGTGGAGGTGCCCCAGGACGTGGTCCAGGCGTGCTCGACCTTGCTCGCCGCGGACGAGTAGGTGATGTCGAACGCCTTGGCGAAGTTCTGCCCCAGCTCGTGCGAGGTGCCCATCTGCAGGGCCTTGGTGTCGCCCATCATGGCCTCGACGGTCATGGTGTTGGTCGCGCCGGCGAACCGCTCGCCCTTGGTCTTGCGACCGGGTACGACCGGGATGGCCAGCATGTTGACCATGAACTCCTCGTACACGTGCTTGTGGATCTGGCGGGCGTAGTCGCGCGCGTCCTCGAACGAGGCGTGCGCGGTGTGGCCCTCCTGCCAGAGGAACTCGGTGGTCCGCAGGAACGTGCGGGGCCGCAGCTCCCAGCGCACGATGTTGGCCCACTGGTTCAGCAGCAGCGGCAGGTCCCGGTACGAGTCGACCCACTTGGCCATGAACTCGCCGATGACCGTCTCGCTGGTCGGCCGGACCACCAGCGGCTCGGCGAGCTGCTTGCCGCCGGCGTGGGTGACCACGGCCAGCTCCGGCGAGAAGCCCTCGACGTGCTCGGCCTCGCGGCGCAGGTAGCTCTCCGGGATGAACAGCGGGAAGTACGCGTTCTGCGCGCCCGCCTCCTTGATCCGGCGGTCCATGTCGGCCTGCATGTGCTCCCAGATGGCGTAGCCGACCGGCCGGATCACCATCGTCCCGCGCACCGGGCCGTTGTCGGCGAGCTGCGCCTTGGCGATGAGGTCCTGGTACCAGCGGGGGAAGTCCTCCGCACGGGGAGTGAGCACGCGAGCCATGAGGACGCATCGTAGTCGGCCCCGCGGGAGCGACCCGCAGTGGCTGGGCACCGCGCCGTTTCGGCAAGATCAAGATCAAATTCCAGAACCGGTCGTGCCTGGCTGCATCTCACCGCCCGTCGCTCCCGCCGAGACCGGGGCGGGCGCTGGGGCGCCCACCCCTGCCATCTGATTGCCGACACGACCGGCGGTTGTCGCGGCCGTCGCCGACGACGCGCCGCGGACCGGACCCGCGGCCGGCTCTCGTCAGCGGATCACCCGGCCCTTCAGGACGATGCGCTGCGGGGCTCGGACGACGGCCAGGTTCGTGCGCGGATCGGCCGGGTAGACGACCAGGTCGGCGAGGCCGCCTTCGACCAGACCCGGGAAGCCGAGCCAGGCCCGGGCCCGCCAGGACGCCGCGGCCAGCACGTCGGCGGCCGGGATGCCGGCCTCGTGCAGCAGCAGCATCTCCTCGGCGGCCAGGCCGTGCCGGATGCTGCCGCCGGCGTCGGTGCCCACGTAGATCGGCACGCCCGCCTCGTGCGCCGACGCCACCACCCGGGGGAAGCCGTCGCGCAGGGCGAGCATGTGGTCGGCGTATCCGGGGAACTTGGCCCGGGCCTGGTCGGCGATGCCGCCGAAGGTCCGGATGTTGATCATCGTGGGCACCAGGGCGGTGCCCCGGCGGGCCATCTCGTCGATCAGGTCGAGCGACAGGCCGGTGCCGTGCTCCACCGAGTCGACGCCGGCCCGCACCATCTGCGCGACGCCTTCCTCGGAGAACGTGTGCACGGCCGCCCGCGCCCCGGCGGCGTGCGCGGCCTCGACGGCGGCGGCCATGGTCGCCGGGTCCCAGGAGGGGGCGAGGTCGCCGACGGAACGGTCGATCCAGTCGCCGACCAGCTTCACCCAGCCGGTGCCGGCCTTGGCCTGGGCGGTGACGGTCGCGACCACGTCGGCGGCGTCGACCTCGATCCCGATGTCACGCAGATAGCGCCGGGTCGGCGCGACGTGCTGCCCGGCGCGGACCAGCCGCGGGATGCCGGGCTCGTCGTCCAGCTCGGGATACGGGTACGGCGACCCGGCGTCGCGCAGCGCCAGCACGCCGGCGTCGCGGTCGGTGTGGGCCAGCTCGCGGGCCTGGTCGAGGCTCTCGATGGGCTTGGCGCCGTACTGGATGCCGAGGTGGCAGTGCGCGTCGACCAGGCCGGGCACGACGTAACCGCCGTCGCTGATGGTCTCGGCGCCGGCGACCGGCTCCAGGGTGATGCGGTCACCGACCAGCCACAGATCGCGGACCTCGTCATCGGGCAGCAGGACCCCACGCACATGCAACGCCATGCGTATGTCCTACCCGATCACCGGCTCAGCTGTCCCGGCGGGCGACCTCGCGAATGCGATCACGTTTGCGGGTCCACGCCGGGAGGTCCAGGGTGACTTCCCAGGGCCGGTCGACGGTGACAACCTCAGCCGTCTCGAGCCTGCTCTGGTACACCCCGTCGGTACCCAGGCAGAACTGCGTGAACGTCACGCGGTCGGCCAGCGGATCGATGATCCAGTAGGACGGGATGCCCACCTCGGCGTACTTCGTCAGCTTGAGCCGACTCTCAAACTGAGAAGCTGGTGAAGGAGAAGGGCCAAAGGGGTCAAGACGAGCCTTCCGTCGATCAACTCATAGTGGAGCCCCTCAGGGAGGTCCACGATGTCGTCGACGGTCAGGTCGTCGCGGCGCAGCAGATCGAGCTCGCCCGGCGACAGCGAGCCCAAGGGCACGGAAACGGTCATCGGCTCCTCCTGGAGGGGTTCACCGTTCACCGCACTAGCTCCGTGACTAGTTGTCGTGTGCCGATGTCAGCGCTTGTCGTCGCCGGGCTTCTTGGGGTTCTGGAGCTTGTTGAAGTCGATCTTCGGGAGCTTGAAGCCCGGCGGCAGGCCCTGCCCCGGTCCCCCGCCCAGCGCGCCCGGGTCCAGCCCCGGCGGCAGCTGCGGCATGCCGCCCGGGAAGCCGCCCGGCATCCCGCCCACGCGCGGCCGGTTGCCGCCCTTGGTGCCCTTGCGCTTGTTCTTCGGGCTCTTGGTCGCCTTGCGTCGGCCGGCGCCGGGCAGGCCCATCATGCCGCCCATCTGCTTCATCATCTTCTGTGCGTCGGTGAAGCGGTTGAGCAGCTGGTTGACGTCCATCACCGTCACGCCGGAGCCGTTGGCGATGCGGACCCGGCGGGAGCCGTTGATGATCTTCGGGTTGGTGCGCTCGCCCGGGGTCATCGAGCGGATGATCGCGGTGACCCGGTCGAAGTGGCTGTCGTCGAGCTCGGCGATCTGGTCCTTCATCTGGCCCATGCCGGGCATCATCGCCAGCACGTTGGCGATCGGTCCCATCCGGCGGACCGCGATGAGCTGGTCCAGGAAGTCCTCCAGGGTGAACTGCTCGCCACCGAGCAGCTTGGAGGTCATCTTCTCCTTCTGATCCTCGTCGAAGGCCTGCTCGGCCTGCTCGATGAGGGTCAGCACGTCGCCCATGCCGAGGATCCGGCTGGCCATCCGGTCCGGGTGGAAGACGTCGAAGTCCTCGAGCTTCTCGCCCGTGGACGCGAACAGGATCGGCTGGCCGGTGACGTGCCGCACGGACAGCGCCGCGCCGCCGCGGGCGTCGCCGTCCAGCTTGGACAGGACCACGCCGGTGATGCCCACGCCGTCGCGGAACGCCTCGGCCGTGGTGACCGCGTCCTGGCCGACCATCGCGTCGATGACGAAGATGACCTCGTCCGGGTCGACCGCGTCGCGGATGTCGCGGGCCTGCTGCATCATCTCGGTGTCGATGCCGAGGCGGCCGGCGGTGTCGACGATGACGATGTCCTTCGCCGTCCGCTTGGCGTGCTCGATCGAGTCCTTGGCAACCTGGACCGGGTCGCCCACGCCGTTGCCCGGCTCGGGGGCGTACACGTCGACACCCGCCCGGCCGCCGAGGACCTGGAGCTGGTTGACCGCGTTGGGGCGCTGCAGGTCGCAGGCGACCAGCAGGACCTGGTGGTTCTGGCCCTTGAGGTGCCGGGACAGCTTGCCGGCCAGCGTGGTCTTACCGGAGCCCTGCAGGCCGGCCAGCATGATCACCGTGGGCGGCTGCTTGGCGAACTGCAGCCGGCGGCCCTCGCCGCCGAGGACGGTGATGAGCTCCTCGTGGACGATCTTGATGATCTGCTGGGCGGGGTTGAGCGCCTGGGACACCTCGGCGCCGCGGGCCCGCTCCTTGAGGTTGGCGATGAACGACTTGACCACCGGCAGCGCGACGTCCGCCTCGAGCAGCGCGAGACGGATCTCGCGCGCGGTGGCATCGATGTCGGCGTCGGTGAGCTTGCCCTTGCCGCGGAGCTTGGTGAAGATCCCGGAGAGGCGGTCGCTCAAGGTGTCAAACACGGCGCAACTTCCCGTTGGTCTTTAGGTGCGGAGATGACCGCAAGCCTAGCCGCCCGGCGGAACGCTCACCGGTTGCGCATCCGGTACGTCTTCGCCGCCGCCTCGATCCGCCGCTGGTTGCGGGTCCCGGGCGCCAGCGACTTCTTCGCCCGGCCGTACAGGTAGACCCCGCCGCCGACCACGATCGCGCCCACGATCAGGTACGCCAGCGCGCCGACCAGCACCTGGAGCAGCTGGATCGCCACCCAGCCCACCACGATGACGCCGGCGATCGTCGCCACCAGGTACGCGATTGCTTTGCCCATCTCAGCCTCCTGAAGAAGAACCCACCCGTGTCCACCATGCGCCCCGCCCGCAAGTGAGCGCATCCGGGCGGACCCGTAGGGGTGGCCGTCCGCCGTTCCCCTCCCGCCACCTGCGCAAATCCCGTATACCGCAGATAACAGGCAAATAAGGCAAACAGTACAGACGTCCGAAAAGCCGATATCGACCGCAACCTTCCGACGAATCGGGCCGTTGAGGCACGAGGAACCGGGCGGCTGATGCACCGGCCCCGACGATCATCCGGCGGAAGGACAACGGCGTGCCCCTGCGACGGATCCTGCGACTGACTCCCTGGCGAGTGCGCACGCGCATCCTGAACACGGTTCAGCATCGGATCCTGCCCCGCGTCGCGCCGGACCAGCGCCTCGGCATGGCCCGCCGGGTTGTGCACCTGTCCGCGCCGCCCCGGCTGCCGCTGATGCGCACCGCGCCGGACGCCCCGACGATGCGGGTCCGGGCCGGCCGCGGCTGGGTCACCGCACGCCGGGATCCCGCGGCCAGCCCGGCCGGCGTCCGGCGGCAGAACCTCGACCGCGTCGTCGCCGCCCTGGACGCGGCCGGCGTCGACTGGTTCCGGGTGCCGACCCGCGAGTTGCAGCACACCGCGGTGGCCGTACCGGAGCAGCACCGGGCCGTGGTGGTCCGCCTGCTGGAGGAACTCACCGAGGCCGGCACCGGTTTGCTCCAGATCGTCCGGCCGCGCGGGCGCAAGGGCCGCCGGGCCCGGCGCGGCGCGGAGGTGCTGCGGGTCTGCTGGCCGGTCACCGACCCCGACGGCAGCCTGATGCTCGGTCTCGACCTGGGCTGCGAGGTCGAGTTCTGGCGCGAGCGCGACGGCATGCTGGCCGGGCCGCGGGCCAACCCGATCGCCGACGTGATCCCCGCCGACGAGCCGGTGGTCTCCGCCGCCGAGCCCACCTTCGGCGCGTTCAGCGCGCCGGACGACACCACCCGGTACCGGACCCGGGAGATCTTCACGACGCCCGGCCTGGACCGGATCAGCTTCCCGATCGACGCGGTCTACACCTGGGTCGACGGCGGCGACCCGGCCTGGCAGGCCCGCAAGGCCGCCGCGCTGGGCGGCAACCCCTGGCTGGACGACGCCAGCCCGCTGGCCAGCAACGACTCCCGGTACGCCTCCCGCGACGAGCTGCGCTACTCGCTGCGCGCCCTGCACTGCTTCGCCCCGTGGATCCGGCACATCTTCCTGGTCACCGACGACCAGGTGCCGGCCTGGCTGGACACCGGCAACAAGCGGATCACCGTGGTCAGCCACAAGGAGATCTTCGGCGACACCGGCACCCTGCCGACCTTCAACTCGCAGGCCATCGAGAGCCGGCTGCACCGCATCCCGGGCCTGAGCGAGCACTTCCTCTACCTCAACGACGACGTGTTCCTGGGCCGGCCGGTCGGGCCCGAGCTGTTCTTCACCGCGGGCGGGCTGACCCGGTTCTTCCCGTCCACCGCGCAGGTCGACGCGACGCCCCGGCGCGCGACCGACCCGCCGGCCGACTCGGCGGGCAAGAACAACCGGGAGCTGATCCGGGAGGCCTTCGGCCGGGTGCTGACCCGCAAGATGAAGCACACCCCGCACCCGTCCCGGCGCGGCGTCATCGCCGAGATCGAGGAGCGTTTCTTCGAGCACGTCGACGCGACCGCGAACCACCAGTTCCGGCACCCCGACGACATCTCGCTGCTCTCGTCGCTGCAGCAGCACTACGCGTACCTGACCGGGCGGGCTGTGCCCGGCTCGATCGAGTACCGCTACGCCGACCTGGCCGCGCCGGCGACCCCGTTCAAGCTCGCCAACCTGCTGCGGAACCGCAACCTCGACGCGTTCTGCCTCAACGACACCGACTCCGGCCCGGCCCTGGTGGCCGATCAGGAGGCGATGCTGGCCGACTTCCTGCCGGCGTACCTGCCCTTCGTCTCGCCGTACGAGCTGAGCTCGCCGCGGCCCGCCACCGCACCGCAGCCGGCACCACCCGCGCTGCCGGGCCGGCAGGTGGGCCGCGCCACGCCGGTCACCGCCGGCGCCCTGCCCGCGCAGCACGACCGCGGCACCGGCGAACCGACCTCCACCAACACGTCCGTCGCCTGACCGGCGCTCGATCAAGGAGTACAGATCCCGTGACCTACGACGCCGTCATCCTCGGCCTCGGCTACGTCGGCCTGCCGCTGGCGCAGCAGGCCATCCGGGCCGGCATGTCCGTGCTCGGCTTCGACGTCAACCCGGCAGTGGTCACAGCGCTCGGCGCGGGCCGCTCGCACGTCGACGACCTCTCCGACGCCGACGTGGCCGGGATGGTCGCCGGTGGGTTCCGCACCACCACCGACGAGACCCTGATCGCCACCGCGGACGTCGCGGTGATCTGCGTGCCGACGCCGCTGTCCGAGGGCGACGGCCCGGACCTGCGCGCGGTCACCGGCGCGACCGAGGCGATCGGGCGCAACCTGCGCCCGGGCATGCTGGTCGTGCTCGAGTCCACGACCTACCCCGGCACCACCGACGACGTGGTCCGGCCGCTGCTGGAGCAGCTCTCCGGGCTGGTCGCCGGGCGCGACTTCCACCTGGCGTTCTCGCCGGAGCGGATCGACCCGGGCAACGAGCGGTTCGGGCCGCGCAACACCCCGAAGGTGGTCGGCGGCTTCTCGGCCGGGTGCACCGACCGGGTGGCGGCGTTCTACGGGCGGTTCGTCGACACGGTCGTGCGCACCCGCGGCACCCGCGAGGCGGAGACCGCGAAGCTGCTGGAGAACACGTACCGGCACGTCAACATCGCGCTGGTCAACGAGATGGCCCGGTTCTGCCACGAGCTCGACATCGACCTGTGGGACGTCATCCGGGCCGCGTCGACCAAGCCGTTCGGCTTCCAGGCGTTCTATCCCGGGCCGGGGGTGGGCGGGCACTGCATCCCGATCGACCCGAACTACCTGAGCCACAACGTGCGCAGCAAGCTGGGCTACCCGTTCCGGTTCGTGGAGCTGGCCCAGGAGATCAACGCGACGATGCCGGCGTACGTGGCCCGGCGGGCGCAGAACCTGCTCAACGCCGACGGGCAGGCCGTGCACGGGGCCCGGGTGCTGCTGCTCGGGGTCACGTACAAGGCGAACATCGCCGATCAGCGGGAGTCGCCGGCCACCCCGCTGGCCCGGCAGCTCGCCGCGCTCGGCGCGGAGGTGACCTTCCACGATCCGTACGTCAAGGAGTGGAACGTGCCCCGCACGGACGACCTCGATGGCGCTACCGCCGCCGCGGACCTGGTGATCCTGGTGCAGCACCACCGCGAGTACGACGCCGACCACCTGGCCCGGCTCGCCAAGCGGTTCTTCGACACCCGGGGCGTGACCCGCGGCACGGAGGCCCACCGACTGTGACCGAGATGAGCACCGTGCCGGTCGCGCCCGCACCCCGCCGGCACCGGCCCACCGCACCCGTTCCGGGTGGCGCGCCCGCCCCGGAACCGGCCCGGCACCGGCGGGACATCGAGGGGCTGCGGGCCGTCGCGGTGCTCCTCGTGGTCGCGTACCACTGTGGTCTGCCCTTCATCGGCGGCGGCTACGTCGGCGTCGACGTCTTCTTCGTCATCTCCGGCTTCCTGATCACCGGACTGCTGCTGCGCGAGGCGCAGCGCACCGGCCGGGTCTCGATCCCGCGGTTCTACGCCCGCCGGGCGATGCGGCTGCTGCCCGCCTCGAGCGTGGTGGTGGTCGCGACGGTGGTCGCCTCGGCGGTGTGGCTGCCGCCGCTGCGGCTGGCCGAGATCGTCTCCGACGCGCTGCACACCTCGGTGTACGCGATGAACTGGCGGCTGGCCGCGATCGGCACCGACTACCTGAGCGCGGAGTCGGCGCCCTCGCCGTTGCAGCACTTCTGGTCGCTGGCCGTGGAGGAGCAGTTCTATCTGGTCTGGCCGCTGCTGCTGCTGGTCGTGGTGCGCCGCGGCAGCCGCGGGCTGGCCCCGGTGCTGGCCGTGCTCACCGCCGGCTCGCTGGCGGTGTCGGTCTGGCAGACCCAGCACAACGCCGGGTGGGCCTACTTCGGGGCGCACACCCGGGCCTGGGAGCTGGGCGCCGGCGCGCTGCTGGCGGTCGGCGCGGCGCGGCTGCGGCAGCTGCCGCCGCTGCCCGCGAAGCTGCTGATCGGCGGCGGGCTGTCGGCCATCGTGGTCGCGGCGCTCAGCTACACCGCGGCGACTCCGTTCCCCGGCTACGCCGCCCTGCTGCCGGTGCTGGGCACGGCGGCGGTCATCGCGGGCGGCTGCGCCCGCCCGGCCGGGCTGCTGGGCGTGCCGGTGCTCCAGGTCGTCGGCCGGCTCTCCTACTCGTGGTACCTGTGGCACTGGCCGGCGCTGCTCATCGCGCCGTTCGTGGCCGGCCGGCCGCTCGCCGGCTGGGAGAACGTGGTGGTGGCGCTCGGCGCGCTGGTGCTGGCCGCGCTGACGTACGCGCTGGTGGAGAACCCGGTACGGCACCTCGCCGGGCTGCGCGACCGGCCCTGGCGCGGCCTGGGCGCCGGCGCGGCCCTCTCGGTGCTGGCCGCCGCGCTGTGCGTCCTGATCGGCTTCACCTCCTCCCACGCCTCCCGGCCCAACGCCTACCGGGCGGCCCCGCTGGACCCCACCACGTACGACGTCAAGCAGCTGCCCCGCTCGATCGCCGCCGCCGTGCGCCTGCCCGCGGTGCCGGGCAACCTCACCCCGCCGCTGGACCGGGCCGCCAAGGACAAGCCGCGCTACTACCGGGAGGGCTGCTCCGGCGACTTCGCCGACCCCGCGGTCAAGAAGCCCTGCGCGTACGGCGACCTGTCCTCCCCGACCACCGTGGTGCTCTTCGGCGACTCGCACGCCGGGCACTGGTTCCCGGCGCTGGAGGCCGCCGCGCTGGCCCGGCACTGGAAGCTCGTGGTCGTCACCAAGAGCGCGTGCACCGCGGCGGACGGCGTGATCTACCTGGAGCAGCTCAAGCGGGAGTTCACCGAGTGTGTCCAGTGGCGCAAGGAGGCCTGGCGGTACACCCGGTCGTTGCGCCCGGCGAAGGTGGTCGTGGCGTCCACGTACCCCAGCAACGACCTGCTCGGTGTGACCGGCACCCAGGACCAGGCGTGGGCCGCGGCCTGGCAGCGGAGCATCGGGCGGCTCTCCGCGCCCGGCACCGAGGTGTACTTCGTCAACGACACCCCGTGGCAGGCCGGGCCCGCGCCGGATTGTCTCTCCGCGCACATGGACGAGCCGTCGGCCTGCGCCCGGGACCGCCGGAGCGCGATCAACCTGCCCGGGCGGCGCAAGCTCATCGCGGACACCGTACGGGCGGCCGGCGCGACGGTCATCGACCCGACACCGTGGTTCTGCACCGCGACCAAGTGCCCGTCGGTGATCGGCAACATCCTGGTCTACCGCGACATGCACCACGTCACCACCGCGTACAGCCGGTTGCTGGCCCCGGTCCTCGGCGCCGCCCTGCAACGCTGACCCACCAGTACGGCCAGAGGCCCGGCGGCACCCGCCGGGCCTCTTTGTGCTCCCGTACCGCAACCGGCGGACACCGCCGCGGCAACCCCGGCACGGCAGGCACCCCAGCCGCAACTGAGCACTCACACCAAGGCACCTGAAGAGGCATCAGCGAACCCCGCGGGACTTCCGAAGGGAATGGCGTACCTGGCGAACGAAGCGTCCAGGCGGTGTTCCTCGAAAGGTTGACCCGTGCAGAAGACCCTGGTCCGTCGCCTCGCCACCCTCGCGATGATCCCCGCCGCGCTGGTCGGCATGCTCGTCACCGCCGCCCCCGCCGAGGCCGCCACCCCGTCGTTCACCACGCTGCAGACGCAGGTGGTGAGCCTGTCCAACAAGGAGCGGGTCAAGGCCGGCTGCAAGGGCCTGCGGGTCAACGCGGAGCTGCTCTGGGCCGCCCGCGGCCACAGCAAGTACATGGCGGCGACCGGCAGGTTCAGCCACACCGGCGCGGCCAGCTCGTCGTTCGTCGCCCGCGCCAAGGCCGCCGGCTACACCGCCGCGCGCAGCGAGAACATCGCGTGGGGCTACCGCAGCGCCGCCGAGGTCGTCAACGCGTGGATGAAGAGCCCGGGCCACAAGCGCAACCTGCTCGACTGCGGCGCCAAGACGTTCGCCGTCGGCGTGGTCTTCTCCGCCAACGGCACCCCGTACTACACCCAGGACTTCGGCAGCCGCTGACCGCGGCGCCACCCAGGCTCTACCCGCCCCCCGAAAGACCGGCCGGCATGCCCCCGCATGCCGGCCGGTCGCATTCCTAGTGCAGCACCGCGTTAGTTCGTCGGGGGTGGGAGCCATGCGGTGGGGTCGTTGAGGTAGAGGCCGCAGGCGCAGTCGAGGGCTTCTTCCGGG
>NZ_JBITLX010000045.1:0-52128 GCF_044465625.1 Actinoplanes sp. NPDC049599 | reverse complement strand
GCCGCATAACCACCGCTTCAACCAAGACCCATCCCACGCCGCTGCGCGACGCGGGATGCTGCCGCGCGTCTGGTCACCGTCGATTTTCGAGTTAGAGGCCTTCGGCGACGGCGGCGGCGATTTTCAGCCAGGAGTCGCGGGTGCCGTTGGAGAGGTGGCCGTAGCGCAGTGGTTCGCCGGAGTCGATGAGCTTTTCGTAGGGTGCCAGCAGCACTGCGCGGGTGCGGGCGGCGAAGTGGCGTTGGATCGCCGGCAGGTCGATGTCCTTGCGGGTCGGTGGCATCGTCACCACGCTCACGGCCTGGCGGACCAGTCGCTGGCGGCCGCTCTGTTCCAGGTGGTCCAGCATGCGGGCGGCGGTCTCGGCCGAGTCGTTCCGGGCCGACATCGTGATCACCAGTTGGTCGGTGGCGTCCATGGCCGCCTGCCAGTTCTGGGCGCGCACGTTGTTGCCGGTGTCCACGAAGATCAGTTTGTAGAACCGGCTGACGATCTCGCGGATCTCGGCGAACGCGCTCGCGGTGAGCATCTCGCCCGCCGTCGCCGACTCGTCCGAGGCGAGCACGTCGAACATGCCCTCGCCCTGCGCCCGCACGTACTGGCTCAGATCGCCGACCCGGCCGTGCGAACCTCGGAACAGATGCAGATCCCGCATCATGTCGCGGACGGTACGAGCGTGGAAGTCCTGCTGCGCCCGCATCCCGAGGGTGCCCTGGGTCTCATTGTTGTCCCAGGCCAGCACGTAACCGCCGCGCTTCTGCCCGAACGTCATCGCCAGCAGCAGCACGGCCACGGTCTTGCCGGCGCCGCCCTTCGGGTTGACCACGGTGACCTGCCGCAGCCCGCCGAAGTTGCGCCGGACCATCTCGACGTCCTGCTTGTACTCCTGCTCCCGCTTGCCCGGCGCTAGCCGGACCAGGCCCATCGTGCCCTTCTGCAGCATGGCCCGCGCACCCATGGTCGCGGTCGGCTCGGCCGGCTTCGCCAGCCGGCGCCGCGCGAACTCCTCAGCGGTCGGCGTCCCGTCGGAAACCCACGGCAGCTGCTGGTACGGGTCGACAGGCGGCGGCTGCTGCTGGTTCGGCGCAGGCGGCTGGACACCCTGGAGCGGTGGCTGCGGCTGGGCTGCGCGGGGGTCGATGGTCGGCGGGAACGGCCCGGGGACCGGGGGCGGCTGGCCGTTGGTCATCCACGGCTGCTGCTCGACCGGCCACGGCGCGGGCTGGCCTTGGTGGGGCTGGCCTTGGTGGGGCTGGCCTTGGTGGGACGGGCCCTGGTGGGACGGGCCCTGGTGGGACGGGCCCTGGTGCGGCTGGCCTTGGTGCGGCTGGCCCTGATGAGGGATGGGCAGATGCGGCGGCGGACCGGCCTGGTTTGGAGCAGCCTGGTTCGGCCCGGGCGGCGCCTGCCTTGCCTGGATCGGCGCAGCCTGGTCGAGTCCGTCCCGGTTTGGTCCGGCCTGGCCAATTTCGGCCTGTTTGGGCGCGCCCGGGTTGGGTCTGGCCTGGTGGGGTCCGGCGTGGCTGGGCCCGCCCAGGGTCGGGCCGGGGGGCGTCGGGCCAGGAGGGCCGCCCTGCCGAAGTCCCGCTTGCAGCGGCCCCGGCTGGCTGGGAATCGCCTGGTGGGGCGGCACCGCAACGGAAGCCACACCGGTCTGACCAACGCCATCCTCCTGGACCCCGGCCTGCTGCGGCCCAGCGGTCTGCGGCCCGCCGGTCTGCGGCCCGCCGGTCTGCGGCCCAGCGGCGTGCGGCCCAGCGGTGTGCGGTCCGCCGGTCTGCGGCCCAGCGGCGTGCGGCCCAGCGGTGTGCGGTCCGCCGGTCTGCGGCCCAGCGGCGTGCGGCCCAGCGGCGTGCGGTCCGCCGATCTGCGGCCCAGCGGCGTGCGGCCCAGCGGCGTGCGGTCCGCCGATCTGCGGCCCGGCGGCGGCCTGTGGTCCGCCGGTCTGTGGTCCTGTGGTCTGCGGTCTGGGTGCCGGATGGGCGCCGCTCGCCCGCGGCCCAGCATCCTGCGACCCCACCCCCTGGCCGCCGCTCGGCCGCGGGGTGTTCGGGCCGACCGGTCCCGGCCGGTACACAGCCCCCGAGCCCTGTTCCTCCTCAGCCTCCTGCCGCGGACTCCCAGTCGGCACATGCGTGGGACCAGCGCTGGACACAGCCCCGGTCCGTGGCCCGAGCGGGTCGGTTGCGGGCCCCGGTGCCGGGCTTCCGTCCGGCTGTGTGGGTCGCTGCGGTGGCTGCGCCCACGGCGAGTCCGTCGCCGGCGCGGGGCCGTCGCTGGACGGCGCTTCAAAAGTGTCCGGAGTGGTCGGTGCCGGAGAAACGTGGGCAGATCCGGAGAAGTGCCCCGAATCCTGGGCGGTGCGGGGCGGGATGTTCGGCCAGGGCTGAGCCGCGTTGGGGTCCGTGCCCGGGCGGGGGATCTGTGGCTGGGGCTGCTGCTGGGGGAATCTCGGCGGAGCCGGCGGTGGCGTCACGATCCGGTCCAGTGGCCGGTAGACGCCGGAATCAGGCTGCTGCGGTGGAGTCACCGGCGGGAGCGGGAAGGCCTGCGGTGCGTCGCGTGGCACCGGCTTGCCGCCGTGCACCGGAGCGTTCAGTTCCTCCGGCGGCCAGAACGGTTCGACGTCCCGGTCGGGTTCCGTGCCGTTGGTGCCCGGGACGTAGACGCGGTCGGCGTTCTCGTCCTCCACGGATGCGACCTCCCCCGTTACAAAGATTCGTACCTGAGTGCTAGTTCAGACTCGCACAAAGGGTCATCCCGCGTACACCGCCCAGGCGCCGGGCTCGATCCACCAGGAGCGCTTGCGGGTCATCGTGCCGGCCACGCCGTCGTCGAGGAACTGCAGGTCACCGTCGCGGGGCAGGACCGAGACCGCGCGACCGCGGGCGCGGCGCACCTCCACCCGTACCCTCGGCTTCTGGAAGCGTTTCTTGATCACTACCGGGACCGCCACCGCGACCTCGATCCGGCCGTCGGCCGGGTCCGGGTCGGCGAGCAGCGGCAGGCCGTCGAACTCGGCGTAGGCGCCGGCGTTGCCGATCGCGCAGGCGATGATCCGGTCGGTGCCGTCGGAGAGCACCGCGTCGTCCACCTCGATGCGGCCGCGCCAGGGCACCGCCGCGCCGGCCTCGTCCGCGCCGCCGACCAGCGCGCCGTCCACGGTCACCGAGCCGCCGTCGTTGCGCAGCAGGTCGAGGCGGCGGATGGTGCCGCCGAGCACGGCCGCGGCGACGGCGGACGGCTCGCGGGGCAGGCCCAGCTGGGCGGCCAGATCGGTGCGGCTGGCCGGGTCCAGCGGCAGGATCGCCACCGGCGGCAGGTCGGGCACGGTGCGGTTGTCGGCCAGGTCGGCGGGGCGCTTGCTCGGTGGGGGCGCGTACCGCCGGACCAGCCGGCGCATCACCGCCCGCAGCTGGCCGTCGGTCGCTGTCGCGACGACCAGCCGGAGCTTGCTCTCCGGGTCGGGCCAGGACAGGCCGTCCGGCCGGGCCGGCGCGTCGAAGCGCGCGATGACCGCGTCGATCTCCGCGTCCGAGGCGGCGGTCACCGTTTCGACCCGCGCGCCGGCCTGGGTGAGCGCATCCGCGCACTTCAGCACCGGTACGCGCGGAGTGTCGCAAACCTCAGGCCCGGCGGACCCGCAGCCGCCGCAGGCCGAACCGCACGCGCCCGCGGCCGAGCCACCACCCTCGGCCAGGCTGAGCAGGATGACGTCGTACACGTCAGGCCTCGCTCAGCACCGAGTGCCGCTCGATGACTTCCTCGCGGCCCGGGCCGACGCCGACCACGGAGATCCGTGCGCCGATCCGCTGCTCGACGAACTCGACGAAGCGCTGGGCGTTCTCCGGCAGGTCGGCGAAGCTGCGGGCGCCGCTGATGTCCTTCTTCCAGCCCGGCAGCGTCTCGTAGATCGGCGTCGCATGGTGGAAGTCGCTCTGGCTGTACGGCATCTCGTCGTGCCGCACCCCGTTCACGTCGTACGCCACGCAGACCGGGATCTCGTCCAGTCCGTCGTAATTGTCCAGTTTGGTCAGGGCGAAGTCGGTGACACCGTTGATCCGCTGGGCGTAGCGGCCCATCACCAGGTCGAGCCAGCCGATCCGGCGGGGGCGGCCGGTCGTGGTGCCGTACTCGTGGCCGACCCTCCGCAGGTGGTCGCCCACCTCGTCGTGCAGCTCGGTGGGGAACGGGCCCTCGCCGACCCGGCTGGTGAACGCCTTGAGCACCGCGACCACCCGGTCGACCCGGGTCGGCGGGATGCCGGAGCCCGTGCAGGCCCCGCCGGCGGTCGCGTTCGAGCTGGTCACGAACGGGTACGTGCCGTGGTCGACGTCGAGCAGGGTGGCCTGGCCGGCCTCGCAGAGCACGACCTTGCCGGCGTCCAGCGCCTGGGACAGCTCCAGCGCGGTGTCGGCGACCATCGGGCGCAGCCGCTCGGTGTAGGAGAGCAGCTCGGCGATGACCTCGTCGGGCTTGATCGCGCTGCGGTTGTAGATCTTCGACAGCACCTGGTTCTTGAACGACAGGGCCGCCTCGACCTTCTGCCGCAGGATCGACTCGTCGAACAGGTCCTGGATGCGCACGCCGAGCCGGTTCATCTTGTCCGCGTACGTCGGGCCGATGCCGCGGCCGGTGGTGCCGATCCGCCGGGCGCCCAGGTAGCGCTCGCTGACCTTGTCGAGCGTGCGGTTGTACGACGCGATGACGTGGGCGTTCGAGCTGATCCGCAGGCGGGAGGTGTCGATGCCGCGGGCCTCGAGGCCGTCGATCTCCTCGAAGAGCACGGCCAGGTCGACCACGACGCCGTTGCCGATCACCGGGGTCACGCCCGCCGTGAGGATGCCGCTGGGCAGCAGGTGGAGGGCGTACTTCTCGCCCTTGATGACGACGGTGTGGCCGGCGTTGTTGCCGCCGTTGAACTTGACCACGTAGTCGATCCGGTCGCCCAGGAGGTCCGTGGCCTTGCCCTTGCCCTCGTCGCCCCACTGGGCGCCGACCAACACGATCACCGGCACTTGACTGACGCCTTCCGTTGAAACACGTCGTACACGGAGAGGCCCGGGTACTGCCGAAGTTTACGCGACCCCGCAGCTCGCCGCTCACCGGTTATCCACAGCGTTATCCACAGCGTGTCGCGGGTGCACTGTGGACCTGTGGACGACCGCGCACGAGATCAAACCCCGGCCCGTAGGATCTGCGGCGTGCGTGTACTTCTGATCGGATCCGGCGGCCGCGAGCACGCCCTTGCCGTCGGCCTCGCCGCGGACCCCTCGGTGGAGCAGCTGATCGCCGCCCCCGGCAACCCCGGCATCGCCGCGGTCGCCGAGCTGCGTGACGTCTCCGCCGCCGATCCGGCGGCCGTGGCCGCCCTGGCCGTGGAGACCGCCGCCGACCTGGTGGTGATCGGCCCGGAGGCGCCGCTGGTGGCGGGCGTCGCCGATGCCGTACGCGCCAAGGGCATCGCCTGCTTCGGCCCGAGCGGGGCGGCGGCGCAGCTCGAGGGCTCGAAGACGTTCGCCAAGGACGTGATGGCCGCCGCGGGTGTGCCCACCGGCCGCTCCTTCACCTGCACCACCGACACCGAGGTGGCGGCGGCGCTGGCGGAGTTCGGCCCGCCGTACGTGGTGAAGAACGACGGTCTCGCCGCGGGCAAGGGCGTCGTGGTGACGGATGACCGTGCCGCTGCCGAGGCACACGCCCGGGAGTGCGGCCGCGTTGTCATCGAGGAATACCTGGACGGCCCCGAGGTCTCCCTGTTCGTGGTGACCGACGGCACCGCGGCGGTGCCCCTGATGCCGGCGCAGGACTTCAAGCGCGCTCTCGACGACGACGAGGGGCCGAACACCGGCGGCATGGGTGCCTACGCGCCGCTGAGCTGGGCGCCGGCCGACCTGGTGCCGCGGGTGATGGCCGAGACGGTGCTGCCGACGCTGGAGGAGATGCGCTCGCGCGGCACGCCGTTCGCCGGGCTGCTCTATGTCGGCCTGGCCCTGACCAGCAAGGGTCCCAAGGTCATCGAGTTCAACGCGCGCTTCGGCGACCCGGAGACGCAGGTGGTGCTGGCGCTGCTGGCGACACCGCTGGGCGAGCTGCTGCACGCGGCGGCGACGAGCACCCTGGCCGACTTCCCGCCGCTGCGCTGGCACGAGGGCGCGGCGGTGACCGTGGTCGTGGCCAGCCACAACTACCCGGGCACGCCCCGCACCGGCGACGTGATCACCGGCGGCGAGCAGCCGGGCGTGATCCACGCGGGCACGGCCCGGCGCGCCGACGGCGCCCTGGTCTCGGCGGGCGGGCGCGTGCTGAGCGCGACGGCCACCGGCGCGGACCTGGCGGCGGCGCGGGCGGCGGCATATGCGCTGGTGGAGGGCATCTCGCTGGAGGGGTCACACCACCGGACGGACATCGCGCTGGGCGCGGTGGAGGGGCGCATCACGCTCTGATCGCGGCCTTCCGTGCGACGCGGTGGAGGGGGCGTGTCGCGCTCTGATCGCGGCCTTCCGTGCGACGCGGTGGAGGGGGCGTGTCGCGCTCTGATCGCGGCCTTCCGTGCGACGCGGTCGAGGGGCGCGTCAAGCTTTGATCGCGGTTTCCTGTGGCGGCGCGGTTCGGGTGCGGACCGCGAGCACCGCGACCGGGACGAGCATGATCAGCCAGCCCTGCCAGCCGCTGAGCCCGGTCAGCCAGCCGTCGATGCTCGGCTCGGCCGCCTTGTCCGCGACCACCACCTGCACAAACCCGAAGACGACGGTGTTGTTGACCGCGTGGCCGACCACCGCCGGCCAGATCGACCCGGCGGCCAGCCGCAGCCATCCCAGCACCATGCCGAAGAACACGCAGAAGATCGTGAACGGCAGCAGCGACCGCAACGAGTCCCCGCTCATCGAGAACCACGGCCCGACGAAGAACGGCAGGTGCCACACGCCGCAGATCACGCCGATCAGGACCAGTGCCGGCCACGTGCCCAGCCGCTCGCGCAGTCGGGTTCAGCAGGTAACCGCGCCAGCCCCACTCCTCACAGAACGCCAGCGGCAGGATCAGGGCAAACTGCGCCAGGTTGGCGACCAGAGCTTGCCCGATCAGATCCCAGGGGACCCCGGCCTGGCCGGCGGTTCCGGGACCGTAGGCGTCGCGCAGCGCGGAGAACCCGTCCAGGTCGGCCGGATAGATCCCGGTCACCGCGTTGAGGGTGACGGCCAGCGCCGACATCACGATGAACAGCACGAAGGCGAGTAGGCAGTAGCCGACCGTCCGCCGGGTCGGGCGGACCGGAACCAGCGCTGTCGCCTCGGCGAGGTTCCCGGGCCGCCACACGTAACGAGCCGCCACCCAGGTCGCGACCGCGACCGACAGCATCGCCGCGAAGAAGAGTATTCGTACGCCGGTGACCTGCTCGAACACCCAGAGCACCCAGGGCAGCCCGAACGCGATCGCGAGAAACACCCGGACGTCGGCGCTCGGTCTGCTCATCCCCATCGGGTCATCATGCCGATCGTCGCTGCCCGTCGCTGTCCCGTGGCGATCACCGGTGGGGAGGCCGCTGTTCAGCCCGGCGGCGGCGCAACGGCCCGGGGCCGGCACGGGGGTCGCCTGGTCGTGGCGGGGCCTGGCTGTGCGCGTACCGCGGGAAAATGCACCGCCCCGCCGAGGTGCAGTCGGCGGGGCGGTCGGGGTTCAGCTCTTCGGGATGTCGAAGAGCTTGGCCACCTGGGCCGCCAGGCCGAGGTCACCCTTCGCCTTGATCTTGCCGGTCATGAACATCATCATCGGGTTGCCGTCGCCGGTGACCACCTTGAGGAACGTCACCGGGTCCATCGTCATGGCCAGCTTCGGCTCGCGGGCCGGCTGGTTGGTGACGGTGCAGGCGCCGTTCTCGATCACCGTCTCGTAGGTGTCCGTGCCGCCGGCCGGGCCGCCCGTGATGTTCCAGTGGATGACGGCCTGGGTGGCGCCGGCCCGGTCCGCGCGGAACAGCGCCGGCATCCGGTCGAACACCTCGTCCAGGATCTTGGTGCGGCTCTCGGAGCCCATCACCTCGGAGATCTTCGAGTCCGGGGTGGACTTGATGAGCTGCGCGAACTCCTTCGGGCCGAGGGAGACGAGGGCTTCGGGGCTGAATTCAGTCATCGGTGGACCTTTCGGGATGAGCGCCAGACCTACTCGCGAGTAACCCTAGCGATAACCGCGTAGTCCCGCATTGTCTCAACCATCAAACAAGTGTTGGACAGTGAGCCCTGTCTCTCCTAAGCTCCCCAACATGTCTTTGGGAGATGACTCGGACCGTCGCCAGGCCAGCTTGCGGGCCATGGCGCATCCCGTGCGGCTGCGGATGCTGTCCCTGCTGACCGGCGCCTCGCTGACGGCCGCCGATATCGCCCGCGAGCTCGGGCTGACCCACGCGAACGCCAGCTACCACCTGCGCAACCTGCTCAGCGCCGGGCTGATCGTGCAGGCCGGCGAGGAGCGCATCCGGGGCGGCGTCGCCAAGCGCTACCGCTACGACGCCGAGCGGGACCGGGAACGTGACCGCGAGACGATGATGAGCGAACACGGCGCCGACGCCCAGCGCGCCCTGTTCGCGGCCGTGGCCAACGAGCTGATCCGGCGCACCGCCGTCGCCGACTGGTCGATCGGCGGGTCGATGACCGACGCCGAGCTCTGGGTCGACCCGGAGGTCTGGCGGGAGATCCGCGACCGGGTCAGCCAGGCCGGCCGCGACCTGCACGACGCGGCCCGGCCGCCGCACACCCCCGGGACCATGCGCACCAGCACGACCATCGCGATGTTCCGGATGGCGGAGTCATGAGCGCGGGCGCGTTCGCGCCGCTGCGGCACGTGCCGTTCCGGTTCATGCTGGCCGGGCGCACGATCAACTCGCTGGGCAACGCGATCGCGCCCGTCGCGCTCGCCTTCGCGGTGCTCGACCTGACCGGCTCGCCCAGCGACCTGGGCCTGGTCGTCGGCGCCCGGATGCTGGTCAACGTCCTGGCCGGGCTCGGCATCGAGCAGTTCGCCGTGGCGTGGGAGACCTCGATGCAGGAGCACGTCCCCGCCGACAAACTCGCCCGCGTCTACTCGTACGACATGGTCGGGTCTTTCGTCGCGATCCCCGTCGGTCAGGTCGCGGCCGGGCCGATCGCCGAGGCCGTCGGCGTCGAGCCGACGCTGATCGGCGCCGCCGTCCTGATCGGGCTCGCGGTCGCCGGCATGCTGGCCAGCCGGGAGGTGCGTAACCTGCGGCACCGGCTGCCGACGAGCCCGGAGCCCGGCGCGGCGGTCGTGAAAGAATCGGCGTCGTGAGCATCCCGAACGTCCTCGCCAGCCGCTACGCGTCCGCCGACCTCGTTGACCTCTGGTCGCCGGAGGAGAAGATCCGGATGGAGCGCCGGCTCTGGCTCGCGGTCCTGCGGGCCCAGCGCGACCTCGGGGTGGCGCTGCCCGACGGGGTCGTCGAGGCGTACGAGGCGGTGGTCGACGATGTTGACCTCGCCAGCATCGCCGAGCGGGAGCGGGTCACCCGGCACGACGTGAAGGCGCGCATCGAGGAGTTCAGCGCGCTCGCCGGGCACGAGCACATCCACAAGGGCATGACCTCGCGCGACCTCACCGAGAACGTCGAGCAGCTGCAGATCCGGGCCTCGCTGGAGCTGATCCGCAGCCGCATCGTCACCACCCTGGCCCGGCTCACCGAGCGCGCCCTGGAACACAGCGACCTCGTGCTGACCGGCCGGTCGCACAACGTCGCGGCCCAGGCGACCACGCTGGGCAAGCGGTTCGCGAGCGCGGCCGAGGAGCTGCTGATCGCGTACGAGCGGCTGGACGATCTGCTCGGGCGTTACCCCCTGCGCGGCATCAAGGGCCCGGTCGGCACGGCCGCCGACCAGCTCGACCTGCTCGACGGTTCCTTCGAGAAGCTGGCCGGCCTGGAGCAGCGGGTGGCCGAGCACCTCGGCTTCACCCGGGTGCTGACCAGCGTCGGCCAGGTCTACCCGCGTTCGCTGGACTTCGACGTCGTATCGGCGCTGGCCCAGGTGGTCGCGGCGCCCTCGTCGCTGGCCACCACGATCCGGCTGATGGTCGGCCAGGAGCTGGTCACCGAGGGCTTCAAGGCCGGCCAGGTGGGCTCGTCGGCGATGCCGCACAAGATGAACACGCGCTCGTCGGAACGGGTCAACGGGCTGGCGGTGATCGTCCGGGGATACCTGTCGATGGTCGGCGAGCTGGCCGGCGACCAGTGGAACGAAGGTGACGTCTCGTGCTCGGTGGTGCGCCGGGTGGCGCTGCCGGACGCGTTCTTCGCCACCGACGGGCTGTTCCAGACCTTCCTGACCGTGCTGGACGAGTTCGGCGCCTACCCGGCGGTCATCGCCCGCGAGCTGGACCGCTTCCTGCCCTTCCTGACCAGCACGAAGCTGCTGGTGGCGGCCGTGCGCAAGGGCGTCGGCCGGGAGGTGGCGCACGAGGTGATCAAGGAGCACGCGGTCGCGGTGGCGCTGGCGATGCGGGAGAAGGGCCTCGCCGAGAACGATCTCTTCGACCGGCTGGCCGGCGACGAGCGGCTGCGGCTGTCGCGGGCCGAGATCGACGCTCTGGTGGCCGACCGCGCGGCCTTCGTGGGCGCGGCGCCGGCCCAGGTGCGGGCGGTGGCGGAGCAGGTGGCGGCGATCGTCGCCCGGCACCCGGAGGCGGCCGAGTACTCGCCCGCGGCAATCCTCTAGGCCGATGGTGCCGTCAGGGGGCGGCGGAGCTGGTCTCGCCGCCCCCCGACGGAATTCTCAGACGCCCGCGACCGAGGTGATCCACGCCCGGTTGAAGGCGACGCTGCCGTAGTACTGCCGGCTCGTGCCGTCCGCGGTCGAGGCCACGCCGACCTGCGCGCCGTTGTAGACCTCCGGGCCGCCGGAGTCGCCGCGCCACGCGTTGCCGCTGATCGCGGTCGAGCCGATCGCCCGGCCGCCGTACGCGTCGGTGACGTTGGTCGAGGTGACCCGGACCGTGGCGGTCTTCAGTGTGGTCGACGCGCTGCAGCCGCTGTAGCAGGTCTGGCCCCAGCCGTAGAGCGAGTTCGTCGAGCCCACCGGCGGGTACGCGCTGGACAGCGGCATGTAGCTGGTCGAGACGGCGCTGCTCAGGCGCATCAGGGCCAGGTCGTTGCGGGTGGTGGTGGAGCTGACCGTACGGGTGACACCGCCGGAGGTGCGGTTCACGCTGCCGACCCGCACCGACATCGTGCCGCTGATGCAGTGCCGTGCGGTCAGCACGTAGTTCGCCGAGATGATCGTGCCGGAACAGGTGAAGCTGCCGTTGCTGAAGACCGCGGCTGCCCAGGGCGCCGAGGCGACGGTGCTGCCGCCGATGATGTTGTCCGGTCCGGGTTCGACGGCGTTGGCGGCGGCGGGGACAGCCAGGACGCCGGTCAGGGCGGTGGCCAGAGAGGCGACGACGATGCGGATGCGCACGCCGGGCTCCTTCCGAAGTTCCTGTCGATGGGGGGATGCATCGAAATTGATCTACTGAACGCTAGGGCGGCCCGGGTCCGGGGACAAGACTCCAATTGACACCTATCACCGTGTGATGGCATCCGCTGCGCACGGTGATCCACCGACACCTCTGGGTGATCTTCTGGTGGCCGAGATCACGGTCGAGATCCGCTGCTCAGCGGCCTTGACGTCGGCCTGCCGACACCAGCCGATGGCTCGATCGCGGGTGGTACAAGGTAGGCTTTGCCCGCTCGCCCCTTAGAGGGCCACCCAACTGCGCACCTACACAGTCAGGAGTGCCCGTGGCTCGCGTCGTCGTCGACGTCATGCTCAAGCCGGAGATCCTCGATCCGCAGGGCCAGGCAGTCGCCAACGCGCTGCCGCGGCTCGGTGTCAGCGACATCTCCTCCGTACGCATCGGGCGCCGGATCGAGATCGAGTTCGACGGTGAACCCGACCTCGACACCGCCCGTGAGATCGCCGACAAGCTGCTCGCCAACCCGGTCATCGAGGACTTCTCGATCCGGGTCGACGAGCCTGCCGGTGACTCCGCTCAGATGAGCGCGTGACCATGCGGATCGGAGTCGTCACGTTCCCGGGTTCGCTCGATGACGGCGATGCGGCCCGGGCCGCGCGGATCGCCGGCGCGGAGGCCGTCCGCCTCTGGCACGGCGACCCGGACCTGCACGGCGTTGACGCCGTGGTGCTGCCCGGCGGCTTCTCCTACGGTGACGCCCTGCGCTGCGGGGCGATCGCCCGGTTCGCCCCGGTGATGGAGACCATCGCCGACGCGGCCCGCGGCGGCCTGCCGGTGCTCGGCATCTGCAACGGCTTCCAGATCCTCTGCGAGGCCCACCTGCTGCCCGGTGCGCTCACCCGCAACCAGCACCTGCACTTCCGCAACCGCGACCAGCACCTGCGGATCGCCAGCGCCGCGACGGCCTGGACGAACGGCTTCACCGAGGGGCAGGAGATCCTGATCCCGGTGAAGAACGGTGAGGGCTGCTTCGTCGCCGACGAGCGCACCCTGGACGAGCTCGAGGCCGAGGGCCGGGTCGTTGCCCGCTACACGCGCGGCAACCCGAACGGCTCCCAGCGCGACATCGCCGCCATCACCAACGCGGCCGGCAACGTGGTCGGCATCATGCCGCACCCGGAACACGCGGTGGAGGCGCTGACCGGTCCGTCGCTCGACGGCCTCGGCTTCTTCACCTCAGCCCTGCGGCACCTGGCCGGGTCGGCCGCGGGCGGGCAGCTCACAGGGGGAGCCCAGCGATGACCACCCAGCAAACGGCTACCGACGGCGCGGGGTCGCCGCCGGGAGCGCCGAACCAGTCACCGGCCGCGGCCGGCCAGGTCGCCAAGCCGACCGGCTTCGCCGCCACCGACGTGCTGATCAACCAGTTCGACGGCGGCCCGGACACGGTCGAGCGCGCGCTGAACACCGGCGACGAGCTCCAGCCGCACACCGAGCTGGGCCTCAAGGACGACGAGTACGACCGGATCCGGCAGATCCTCGGCCGCCGTCCCACCGCCTCCGAGCTGGCAATGTACTCGATCATGTGGAGCGAGCACTGCTCCTACAAGTCGAGCAAGGTGCACCTGCGCCAGTTCGGCGAGAAGGCCCCGAAGAACACCCGGATGCTGGCGGGCATCGGGGAGAACGCGGGCGTCGTGCAGATCTCCGACGAGATCGCCGTCACCTTCAAGGTCGAGTCGCACAACCACCCGAGCTTCGTGGAGCCCTACCAGGGCGCGGCCACCGGCGTCGGCGGCATCGTCCGCGACATCCTGGCGATGGGCGCCCGCCCGATCGCGGTCATGGACCCGCTGCGCTTCGGCGCCGCGGACCACCCGGACACCGCGCGCGTGCTGCCCGGCGTCGTGGCCGGCATCGGCGGGTACGGCAACTGCCTGGGTCTGCCCAACATCGGCGGCGAGATCGTCTTCGACCCGTGTTACCAGGGCAACCCGCTGATCAACGCGCTGAGCATCGGCGTCATGCCGGTCGAGCGCCTGCAGAAGAAGGAAGCGGCCGGCGTCGGCAACGTCGTCGTGCTGCTGGGCGCCCGCACCGGCCGGGACGGCATCGGCGGCGTCTCCGTGCTCGCCTCGGCGACCTTCGACGAGGGCGCCGAGCAGCGCCGCCCGTCGGTGCAGGTCGGCGACCCGTTCATGGAGAAGCTGCTGATCGAGAGCTGCCTCGAGCTGTACGACGCGGGCCTGGTCGTCGGCATCCAGGACCTCGGCGGCGCGGGCCTGACCTGCGCGCTCACCGAGACCGCCGCGGCGGCCGGCACCGGCATGCGGGTCTACCTGGAGCGGGTGCCGCTGCGCGAGGCCTCGATGTCGCCCACCGAGATCCTGGCCAGCGAGTCGCAGGAGCGGATGCTGCTGATCGTCGCGCCGGAGAAGCTCGACGAGGTGCTCAAGGTCGCCGAGAAGTGGGGCGTCTGGGCCACCGACATCGGCGAGGTCACCCCCAGCGAGACCGACGGCCAGCCCGGCCGCCTGGTGATCAGCTGGAACGACCACATCGTGGTGGACGTGCCGCCCGGCTCGCTCGCCGACGACGGCCCGGTCTACGCCCGGCCGATCCGGGAGCCCGCCGACCTGATCCTGCTGCAGGCCGACCGCGCGGAGACGCTGCCGCGTCCGTCCACGCCGGACGAGCTGCGCGAGACGGTGCTGCGCATGATCGCGTCGCCGAACCTGTGCGACAAGAGCTGGGTCACCGAGCAGTACGACCGGTACGTGCTCGGCAACACCGTGCTCGCCCAGCCCGAGGACGCCGGCGTGCTGCGCATCGACGAGCGCACCGGGCTCGGCGTGGCGCTGTCCGTCGACGGCAACGGCCGGTACGCGAGGCTCGACCCGTACGAGGGTGCGCGGCTGGCGCTGGCCGAGTCCTACCGCAACGTCGCCGTCACCGGCGCGGAGCCGATCGCGGTCACCGACTGCCTGAACTTCGGTTCCCCCGAGGACCCGGCCGTCATGTGGCAGTTCGCCGAGGCGGTCCGTGGCCTGGCGGACGGCTGCCAGCAGCTCGGCATTCCGGTCACCGGCGGCAACGTCAGCTTCTACAACCAGACCGGCGCCGCGGCTATCCACCCCACCCCGGTGGTCGGTGTGCTCGGCATCTTCGCTGACGTGGCTCGCCGCGTACCGATGGGCTTCCCGCCGCCGCCGACCGCGGAGGGCGACCTGCTCTTCCTGCTCGGCGACACCCGGTGCGAGCTGTCCGGCTCGGAGTGGGCCTGGGTCACCCACGCCCACCTGGGCGGCCGTCCGCCGAAGGTGGACCTGGCGCACGAGATGGCGCTGGGCCGGCTGATGGCGCAGGCGGCGGAGCGCGAGCACGTCGTCGCGGCGCACGACCTCTCCGACGGCGGTCTCGCCCAGGTGCTGGTCGAGTCCTGCCTGCGGCGCAACGTCGGCGCGCGGATCATGCTGCCGGAGCACGAGGCGGCCACCACGCCGTTCGTGTGGCTGTTCAGCGAGTCGGCCGGGCGCGCGCTGGTCGCGGTGCCGCGCGGGCACGACAAGGCGTTCATGGCGCTGGCCGCGGAGCACCGCATCTCCTGCGTGCAGATCGGTGTCACCTCGGAGGAGCCGGTCCTCGACATCCACAACGAGTTCACCATCGGGCTGGACGAGCTGCGGACGGCCTTCACGGCCACGATGCGCAACCTCTTCGGCGGGCCGGCCGAGGGCGTCACCCGCCTGGCCGCCGTCGTGGGCACCGAGCCGGCGGAGCCGGACGACAACGCGGGCGCGGCCCGGTCGGTGACGCTGGAGATCAGCGAACCGACCGTCGAGCACCACGAGACGGCGTCCGGTCCGGCCGACGAGGTCGCGGGTCTGCCGACCCGTGCCGAGGAGCACCCGACCGATCCGGCCGATCCGGCGGACCCGGCGGACCCGGCTGATCCGGCTGATCCGGCGGATCCGGCGGATCCGGCCGACCCCGCGGATCCGGCTGATCCGGCGGACGAGCCGGAGTCCAAGGCCTGACAGAGTCAGCACAGCGCGCCACGGCTGGGCACCCGCCCGGACGTGGCGCGCTGCTCTATATCCTGCTGCGGTGCTGCTACCCCTGCCGGCCGGCGAGTTCCGGGCCTACCTGTTCGACTGCGACGGGACCATCGCGGACTCCATGCCCGTGCACCACGTCGCCTGGCAGCAGGCGCTGAAGGAGTGGGGCGGGGTGCTGCCCGAGGACCTCTTCTACGCCTGGGGCGGCCGGCCCGTCGCCGACATCATCGCCGACCTGAACGAGCAGCAGGGCCTGACCATGCCGGTGGCGGCCGTCGCCGCCCGCCGGGAAGTGCTCTTCCAGGAGCTCCTGCCGACGGTCAGCGCGGTGCCCGGGGTGCTCCAGCACATCGAGGACGCGCACCGGCGGATCCCGTTCGCGGTGGTGTCCGGCAGCACCCGGGAGTCGGTCACCGCCTCGCTCGGGACGCTGGGCCTGCTGGAGAAGTTCGAGGTGCTGGTCTGCGCCGGCGACTACACCCGGCCCAAGCCCGATCCGGAGGCCTTCCTGCTGGCCGCGGAGCTGCTCGGGGTGGCGCCCCGGTCCTGCCTGGTCTTCGAGGACACCGAGCTGGGCATCCAGGCGGCGACCGCGGCCGGCATGGCTGCCGTCCGGGTGCCGCCGCCCTGGGAGCGGTAGCCGTCTGGGCAGCACGGCTGGCTTGGGAACGTCAGTGGACGATGGGTGTGGCCTGCGTCGTACCCGGCCGGGTTGTCCAGGCCGTTATCTCTGGCCTGCCACGCCGGGCACACTGCGCTATTGGCTTGGATATGCCCCGCCCGATCAGCCCTGCCCGGTGTTCACAGCGTGGCGGATCGGGAAGGTCGTCGCCACCGCGCTGGTCATCCTCCACATCGAGCACAACCGCACTACATGACCTTCAGTAGTCAGTTTCTTGCTCGGACAAACCCACTCAACTTCGAAGAGCCCCGATATCGACATGTTAGTCACTGCTTGATAGCGTGTTGTAGATCATCGATCTATCACGGAGGTTTACTTGAAGAAGCTCTCACCGCGGATCGCCACGGCGGCCGTTGGAACGATCGCCGGGCTGATCGCGACGATTGCGATCAGCTCTCCCGCGCAGGCCGCCAGGAGCGCGTGCGAAGGAGGTAATCATCTCGGTGAGATGTGCATGTGGGACAACACAAATTACTCGGGACCTCTTCGCAACTATCTGACAACGGGCAGCTTTGACGACCGGTGCCGGGACACGCCTACGAGGAAGTCATATTACAATAACAGTGTAGTTCTTTTTAGGCTCTACAACGGTGCTGGCTGTACTGGAAATTTCAAGTCCGCTGGCGGTGGAAATTTCTCTTCGAATTTTACGGTCAAAAGCTATAAAATGGTAGGTATTGGTTGAGCACATCGCCGTCGGCCAAGTGCATCGAAACCAGGCTTTGAACCTAGGTCGATATTTCGAATAATACGTGACCCGATGCAAGGATCGAAGCCGACCCCCGTCTCGTAGGCGGGGGTCGGCTTTTCGATTCAATGCGTGATCTATATCTCGTCGAATGGCCGGGGCAATGTACACTCGAGGTCTGGACAGGCTCTTCGCTTGTGATATCTGCTCTAGTGCTTCGTGATCCTGATCGATTTACTTCGAGTTGTTCGCGACGAGTTTCTTGATGTTGAGCTGGGTAAGTCGGACCTTGGCCAAAATGTCGTCGGCGGTCGCGGTCCACTGAAACGGTCGCGGATCGGTGTTCCAGGAGGCGATGTAGGCGCGGATGGTTCGCACGAGGACCTGCACGGATGCGAAGGTGCCGCGGCGGATGGCCTGGCGGGTGATGATGCCGAACCAGGTCTCGATCTGGTTCAGCCAGCTGGATCCGGTTGGGGTGAAGTGGAAGTGGACGTTCGGGTGGGCGTCCAGCCAGGCATGGACGTCCGGGGTGGTGTGGGTGGACAGGTTGTCCAGCACCACATGGATCTCGCGACCGGCGGCGGGGCGACGGCTTTCTTCAGGAAGGCCAGGAACGCGGCGCCGTTGCGGGTGGGCACGCAGTCGCCGATCACCTCGCCGGTGTTCACGTTCAAGGCCGCGAACAGGTTGGTGGTGCCGTGCCTGACGTAGTCGTGGGTGCGCTGCTCGGACCGGTCGAACTCGATCGGCAGCAGCGGCTGGGTCCGGTCCAGGGCTTGGGTTTGGGTCTTCTCGTCCAGGCTGAGCACGACCGCCCCGCCGGGCGGGGCCAGGTAGAGGCCGACGATGTCGGCTACCTTGTCGGCGAACTGCGGGTCCTTGCTGAGTTTGAAGGTGCCCTGCCGGTGCGGTTTGAGGCCGTGTTCACGCCACAGGTTCGCGATCCAGTGATGCGAGACCGGCGTCTTGGTGGTGCGGGTGATGTAGTCGGCCATCGTCCGGGGGTGGACCAGTGCGACAGCCCGGTCTCGGCCGGCGGTGTCGTGCGGGTCAGGGCCAAGGCCCGCGACCGGACGTCCGCGGGCACCTGCTCACGCGGCCCACCAGGCTGCGCAGCGAGCAGGCCGACGGCACCGTCGGCGCGGTAGCGGGCCAGCCACAGGTCCACCGTCGGCCGGGACACCCCGGCCAGCGCGGCGATGTCCTTCTTAATCCGGCCCTCGGCATGCCACAACACGATCCGCGCCCGCGTCCCGACCGCCGCTGACACCTCCGTGCTCGTGGTCAGAGCACGCAGCTCAGCACGCTGGTCCGCCGTCAAATCCATCCGAACAGCGAACCACAACAGCATCACGATGGACTAGACATCCAGCATTAACGTGACGCGCAATTTTCTGCGTCTGACATGAGACGCCCTTAATAGCCGGCGTGTGTGAAAGGCAGTGATCGTTATCAGACCGCTGCCACGCTGCCAGATCGGACTCGCGCCGGCCACATGTGCGTCTGAACGCACCGACTCGGCCTGCCCTCGCCACGCCGCCCTACGTTGGCTTGGTGCCCCTTGCCAGTAGCCGCCGCTTAAGTGGGAGCTTGCGCGGCTGTGAGACAACGTGCGCAGTTCGGGTCGCCGTCGGGGCAGAAGTTGCTGGGGTCGGTGCCGGCGGTGGCGGGGTTCAGTTCCCGGCTGAGGATCCGGGATGTCGGCTCTTCGATTTGGGGTTCTCGGCTGGTCGATGCCGAAGCAGCGGCCCGGTTCTCTAAGCCCCTGCTCGCAACTCCTCCCCGTAACCCTCGGGTAGCCAGGGTGAGGTCCAGGGGGCCGCGGTGGTGAGGTTCTGGGCGTCGGTGCGGTGTTGGAAGAAGGTGTGGGCTTGGTGGACCCGGTCGGTGATGGTGGCGGGTGCGCTGTTGGCGAGGTGGCGTTTGAGTACGGCCCAGATCCGTTCGGTGGGATTGTCCTGAGGGCTGTATTTAGCCCCTTCGATGACCTGAATGCGGGGGTGTTCGGCGAGCCAGCGTTTGGTGATGCCGCTGTGGTGGGTGCTGCCGTTGTCCGTGATGACCGTGATGACCGGGGCGGTCGGGTAGGCGTCGAGTAGTTGCTGCAGGAAGTAGCAGAACACGACGGAGACGTTCTTGACGGAGACGTGGTGGTGCCAGGCTCCGGTGAGCAGGTTGACCGCGCCGTGCATGGTGCGGCGCACGTTGGTGCCGGGGGTCAGGACCCGGTGGCGCAGGCCGGTGGGCATCCAGCAGGAACGGACTCGGGCGAGCAGGTCGAGGTGGGTTTCGTCTTCGGCCAGCACGACGGAGCCGGCGGGCAGGGCGGTGATCCGGTCGCGGATGTCGGCGCAGATGGTGTCGCGGTTGGGGTCGCTTTTGGCGATCAGCCGGGGCCGGGCCCAGCGGGCTTGCTCTTTGATGCGGCGGCGCATCGTGGACATGCTCAGTTTGGGGTGGCCGAGGGCTTTCCAGATACGTGCTGTGGTCCAGGATTTCGGGGTCTGCAGCAGGGCGTGGATGCGTTCGCCGAGGCTAGGGCTGCCTTTGCGGGGTCGGCCGGGGCGGGGCCGGTCGGGTAGCCCGGCCAGGCCTTCGCTGTGGTGGCGGGTGATCCAGGCCCGAACGGTTTTCGGGTCGTAGTGCAGTAGGTCGGCGATCTCGCTGGCGGACATACCGGCGGCGGACAGCACCACCATCATGATCCGGGTGGCGTTGCGCCAGGGTCCGTGCAGGGCGGTAATCAGTTCGGTGTGTTGATCGGCGGACATGCTGGCGTAGACGTGCGCGGGACGCATACTGGCGGTGTCCTCGTCGTGGATCGAGTCTTGTGTGGAAACCTGATCCGAACCCACGACGGGGTCTTTACGTTGGTATGTCCCTCCCGCAGAGCGTGTTCGGGGACACCCCGTCACCAGTTACGTACCGAACTTCTACCTACGTGCTTAGCAGCGGCCCGGTTCTCCGGACAAGCATCGGTGATGTTGAAGAGCTCAACGGCATGGTGGAAGGCCATCGTCTCTGCAACTGGCCAAGGACACGGCCGTCATAGCACGCGCCTAAGTGATCAACCAGCTCAAGGAGCCGTGGTCAATGTTGACCAGACTGGCGTGGCCGGCGCGGCCCGGCGTGGTCGCTCGGTGTGGCCGTCCCGGGTGAGTTGCGTCGGCGGAGTGGGCCGTCGGCGGCTGTTTGGGCTGCGGTCCCGCGTCGGGTGGTCTCGGATACGCGGAAGGCCGGCCCGGGACGCCGGGCCGGCCTTTGTCACGCTGTGTGGTGCGGTGGTTCAGTCGTCCATCCAGTCGATCGGTCGGCGCTGCGCCGGGTGGACGCCCTCCGGCTGCTGCTGGCGGGGCTGGCCGCCGTGGCGACCGCCCTGCTGCTCGGGCCCGCCGTAGTAACCCGTCTGGTCCGCGCCGCCCTGGTAGCCGCCCTGGTCGGGGTAGCCACCCTGCGGCGGCTGCTGGCCCCGACCCGCGCCCGGCTGGTCGTAGCCGTCCGGCCGGCCGTACGTCGCCCGGGGGTCGTATCCCGCCTGGTCGTCGTATCCGCCGCCGGCAGGAGCGCCGTAGGTGCCGGCCGGTGCGCCGCCGTATGCGGGAGCCGCGCCGTAGGTGCCGCCACCCTGGGCGCCGCCGTAGGGGCCACCACCGGCGGGCGGGCCGTAGCCGTTGCCGCTGTCGATGCCGCCGCCCGCGCCGTCCCAGCCGCCGCCGTAGCCGGCCTGGTCGGCGGGCTCAGCCGCGGCACCGTAGGCGCCACCCTGGTAGCCGCCGCCCTGGTACGGCGCCGCGTGACCCGGGGCCGCGTAGTCCTCGCCACCCTGGGCGTAGCCGCCGTAGGCCGGCTGCTCGCCGTAACCGGCCTGCTCGACGTAACCGGCTTCCTGCGGGTAGCCGCCGTTGGGCTCCGGCCGGTACATGCCGGTCGGCTCGTCGTAGCGCTGCTGCGGCGGCTCGTAGCCACCCTGCGGGGCGCCGTAGCCGGGCTGGCCGTAGCCGTCCTGCTCGCCGTAGCCCGCGGGCTGGGCTGGGCCGTAGCCGTTGCCGGCGTAGCCGTGATCGTCCTGGTCCGGGTAGTCACCCTGCTGCGCCGGCGCCGGGGCACCGCCGTACTGGTTGGCGGCGCCGTAGGCACCCGCAGCACCCGCTGCTCCGGCCGCACCTGCCGTGCCCCAGCCGCCGGGGGCGTTGTAGCCGCCGCCCGGGGGGATCGGGGCGCCGTACGGGTCCGGGAACTCGTCGACTGCGGGGGCCGCCTGGTGGATCATCGTCGGGGCGTCGGCCATGGACGGTGCGCCCGAGCGGGGCGCGATCATCGTGGCGTCGCTGGCCCGGCCGCCGACCGGTGCGGCCAACCGGGTCTGGTCGACGCCGCCGCCGCCGTACCGTCCGGCCGAGGCCGGGATCGCGCCGCCGGCGGGCGCCGCGTCGTCCTGCTCGTCCGGGTCCTCGTTGGACTTGCGGCGCATCAGCACCAGCACGATCGCGCCGATGCCGGCCGCCACCAGCAGGATGCCGAGGATGATGAAGAGCATCGAGCCGGAGCCCTCGTCCTCTCCGGACCTCGGCGCCGCGTCGATCACACCGGCGGACTCGTCGGCCGCCGGAGCGGTTTCCTCGTCCGTCGCCTCGTCGGCCGGTTCCGAGCTGACGCTGGGGGAGGGAGAGGGACTGCTCGACGGTGACGCCGCCGTCTTTGACTTCAAGGTCAGCGGCACGTTGATCGACTTGCCGGCCTTCCCCTGCGCGTTCACCGAGGCGATCTCGTAACCGTCCTTGGTTGCACCGACCGCAATGTTGCCCACTGAGATCGGCTTGCTGTCGGACGACGTGAAGGAATAGCCGCCGTCACTGTTGGAGTTTGTCGAGTACTGATGACCCTGGGCATCCTGCAGGCCGACCAGCGCACCGGCGACGGCCTTGCCGTCCTGGTCCTTGACCCGGCCGCTGACCTGGCGCACGGTCTGCGGCTTGTCCGCCCCGCGCACGGTGACTTCCCGGCTGTCGCTGTCGCTCTTGCCGCCCACAGTGGCCGTGACCGTGACCGTGATCTTCTTGGTCTCGCCCGGGGCGACGGCGCCGGCGACGAGCTTGGTCGAGAACTCGCCCGGATCGCCGATCGTGACCTCTTGCTCAGAGGTGCACCCGGGTTCACACCGCATGCCGTTGGCGCTGACCCGGATGGTGACGCTGCTGTTACCGACGCTGGTGTTGGTGATCCGGTAACCGATGGTGGTGGAGCCGCCGGAGGAGATGTCGGCGGGCTGCAGACTGATGACGGACACGTCCGGCTCTTCCGCGGCTAGGGCAGCCGACGGCGCGGCGACGAGAACGCCACCGATCAGTGCCAGGAACGCACCGGCCTGGAGAGCCCTGGCTCGTAGGTGCGTTGTCACGTCCACCGCCTTCCGGGTCGCGCGGTTCCCGGGCTGCCTGAGAAAGTGCCCTAGATCCCGCGACGAGTACACACCGTCGGCCACTATGCCCTGTCGTACCTCTTCCGCGCGACCCAGGGCCGCCGGGTTCTTGTCTCATCCGGGGTCGTATTGTCCCGACGTGTCTCCTGCGCACAATAAATCCGAGTCAGTGGGCGCGGCCCTGGACGCGCTGGATCAAGGCGTCGAACCGGACCGAGCGGTGCTGCGTGACGCTGTGCGAGCGCTGCTGTCCGAGCTCGCGCGGACCGCGCCCGGCCGATCGGTGGAGGTCCGGATTCCACCTTTCGGTGCGATTCAGTGTGTCGCCGGCCCGCGGCACACCCGGGGCACACCGCCCAATGTGGTGGAGACCGATCCGATGACCTGGCTGCTGGTCGCCACGGGGCGGCTGGCCTGGGCCGATGCCGTCGCGTCCGGGCGGGTACGGGCCAGTGGAATACGCACAGATCTCACTCCGTACCTCCCTGTGCACCCGAGTTGAGTGGTCTCTGTCTCGCGTACACTGGGCCGTCGGAACAGACCAGCAAGTCCGAGCAGATCAGCATGAGGGAGCAAGCGCGTGCCCCGAGGCGACGGCCGGTTGACCGACGATCTCGACCCCCAGGACCGCGGACCCCAGGATGCCTGCGGCGTCTTCGGCGTCTGGGCCCCGGAGGAAGAGGTCGCGAAACTCACCTATTTCGGGCTTTTCGCCTTGCAGCACCGGGGTCAGGAAGCGGCGGGCATCGCCGTCAGTGACGGCTCGGGCGTGGTGGTCTACAAGGACCTCGGCCTGGTCTCCCAGGTCTTCGACGAGCCCACCCTGGCGAGCCTGCGCGGGCACCTGGCCATCGGCCACACCCGCTACTCCACCACCGGCGGCTCGAACTGGGAGAACGCCCAGCCGACGATCCGTGCCACCACGGCCGGCACGACGATCGCGCTGGCGCACAACGGCAACCTCGTCAACACCTCGGACCTCGCCCGGGAGGTCGCCGAGCGCGGTCTCGAGGCCGACATGGGCACCTCCGACACCGCCCTGGTGACCACCCTGCTGGCCAGCCGCCCGGACCTGTCGGTCGAGGCCGCGGCCCTGGAGGTGCTCCCGCGGCTGCGGGGCGCGTTCAGCTTCGTCTTCATGGACGAGAGCACCCTGTACGCGGCCCGCGACGCCCAGGGCGTGCGCCCGCTGGTGCTCGGCCGGATGGAGCGCGGCTGGGCCGTGGCCAGCGAGACCGCCGCCCTGGACATCGTCGGCGCCAGCTTCGTCCGCGAGGTCGAGCCCGGCGAGATCATCGCGATCGACGAGCACGGCCTGCGGTCCACCAGGTTCGCGGCGCCGGAGCCCAAAGGCTGCCTCTTCGAGTACGTCTACCTGGCCCGTCCGGACACCACGATCGCCGGCCGCAACATCTACTCGGCGCGCGTCGAGGTGGGCCGCAAGCTCGCCAAGGAGCATCCGGTCGAGGCCGACCTGGTGATCGGCGTGCCGGAATCCGGCATTCCGGCCGCGATCGGCTACGCGGAGGCCTCCGGCATCCCCTACAGCGCCGGCTTCATGAAGAACGCCTACGTCGGCCGCACCTTCATCCAGCCCTCGCAGACCATCCGCCAGCTCGGCATCCGGCTGAAGCTCAACCCGCTGCGCGAGGTGGTCCGCGGCAAGCGGATCGTCGTGATCGACGACTCGATCGTGCGCGGCAACACCCAGCGCGCCCAGATCCGGATGCTGCGTGAGGCCGGCGCCCTCGAGGTGCACGTCCGGATCTCCTCGCCGCCGGTGAAATGGCCCTGTTTCTACGGCATCGACTTCGCCACCCGCGCCGAGCTGATCGCGAACGGCCTGGAGATCGACGGCATCCGCCGCTCGATCGGCGCCGACTCGCTCGGCTACGTTTCGCTGGACGGCCTGGTACAGGCGACCGAGCAGCCGAAGACGCGGCTCTGCATGGCCTGTTTCGATGGTCAGTATCCGATCGAGTTGCCGGCCGGCCACCTGATCGGCAAGCACGTGCTCGAGGGGGTCGGCAAGCGGGCCACGATGCCGGCCGCCACTCCGCAGGCGGCCAGTGCTGCGGTCGCCGGGCTTGAGCAGGATTATGAGGACGAGCAGTATGCGGAGGGCGAGCGGGAGACCGCGAAGCCTCTGGTGGGCAGCCCGGGTGGCGTCGACGCTCTGCGTCGCCCGTAACCCCGGGCCACCCGCCGGAACCACCAGCACCACCAGAGACGTCGTAGACAGCGGCACCGACAGCTGCAACCGCGCGGGCAGCCGCGCACTAAGGGGAGAACCGTGACGCACGTGTCCGAGCGCAACAGTGCCGGATCCAACGGTGCTGAAGGCGCCGACCAGCCGTGGTCGGCGGGTGCCGGACGGCCCGGCCGTAAGCGCTCGGTGACGTACGCGGACGCGGGCGTCTCGATCCACGCCGGCGACCGCGCGGTCGAGCTGCTGAAGTCGAAGGTCAAGAAGACCACCCGCCCCGAGGTCATGGGTGACCTGGGCGGCTTCGCGGGCCTCTTCAAGCTCAACACGCAGAAGTACAAGAGCCCGATCCTGGCCTCCTCCACGGACGGCGTCGGCACCAAGCTGGTCATCGCCCAGCAGCTCGACATCCACGACACGATCGGCATCGACCTGGTCGCGATGGTCGTCGACGACCTGGTCGCCTGCGGCGCCGAGCCGCTGTTCCTGCTCGACTACATCGCCTGCGGCGAGGTCGTGCCGGACAAGGTCGCGGAGATCGGCGCCGGCATCGCGGACGGCTGCCGGTACGCCGGCTGCGCCCTGCTGGGTGGCGAGACCGCCGAGCACCCGGGCGTGCTGCGCCCGGACGAGTACGACGTCTCGGCGACCGGCGTCGGCGTGGTCGAGGAGAGCGAGATCCTCGGCGCGCACCGGGTCGAGATCGGCGACGCGGTGATCGCGATGCGCTCGTCCGGCCTGCACTCCAACGGCTACTCGCTGGTGCGGCACGTGCTGCTCGGCGCCGGCCGGATGCGCCTGGACACGGTGGTGGAGGACTTCGGCAAACAG
Source organism: Actinoplanes sp. NPDC049599 (assembly GCF_044465625.1). Taxonomy (NCBI): domain Bacteria; kingdom Bacillati; phylum Actinomycetota; class Actinomycetes; order Micromonosporales; family Micromonosporaceae; genus Actinoplanes; species Actinoplanes sp. NPDC049599. The sequence continues at coordinate 26,781 of NZ_JBITLX010000045.1, read as the reverse complement.
CGCACCCTCGGCGAGGAGCTGCTCACCCCGACCAAGATCTACGCGAAGGACTGCCTCGGCCTGATCGAGGAGACGGACGTCCGGGCGTTCTCGCACGTCACCGGTGGCGGCATCCCGGGCAACCTGGTCCGGATCCTGCCGGAGCACGTCGACGCCGTGGTGGACCGCTCGTCCTGGCGCCCGCAGTCGATCTTCGACCTGATCCAGGCCAAGGGCCGGATCGAGGACACGGAGATGGAAGCGACGTTCAACATGGGCGTGGGCATGTTCGCGATCGTCTCGTCCGACGACGCCGACCGGGCGATGGCCTACCTCACCGGTCGCGGTGTCGAGGCCTGGCAGGTCGGCGAGATCATCGAAGGCACCGGCAAGGTGCAGATGATGGGCCAGTACACCCGGGGCTGAGGCAACTCGGCCGCACGCGAGGTAAGCCCGCGCTTGGTATGAAATGATCCGCGTGTGTCGATACGTCGGCACCGCGGATCTTTTTTCGGCCGGAAGGGTGGACGACGCCGCATAGCCTGACGAGGGACGGGGGTGGATTCACCGGTGGCACAGCTGTGGAGCGGGATGCGCGGCATCTCGACGGTTCCCACCTACGTCGTGATGCAGCCCACCACCCTCTGCAACCTCGACTGTTCCTACTGCTACCTCCCGTTCCGCCAGGTCGACCGGCGGATGCCCGTGGAGGTCGCCCGGGCCGTCGCCGCCTCGGTGAACACCTGGTCGCGCACCGGGCGGTTCTCGGTGGTATGGCACGGCGGTGAGCCGCTGGCCGCGGGCCGGGAGCACTTCGCCGCGTTGCTCGCGCCGTTCGCGGCGGAGGTCGAGCATCACGTGCAGACCAACGCCACGCTGATCGACGACGCCTGGTGCGAGTTCTTCGCCGAGCACGGGATCCGGGTCAGCGTGAGCGTGGACGGGCCGGAGGCGCGCAACGGCGACCGGGTCACCCGGGGCGACAAGCCCGCCTACGACCGGATCGTGCGCGGCATCGAAGCGCTACGCCGGCACGGCATCCCGTTCTCCGCGCTGTGCGTGGTGGCCCGCCCCGAGCCGGGCCTCGCCACCGAGATCTACGAGTACTTCCTCGGCCTCGGCTGCGACGTGCTCGGCATCAACATCGAGGAGCTGGAGGGCGTCAACCTGCGGGACAACCGGCATCCGGCCGCGGACGTGACGGCCTTCTGGGCCGAGCTGGTCGGTGCCTGGCGCCGCGACCCCCGCATCCACCTGCGCGAGGTCGAGTGGTCACTGCGGTACGCGGCCGCGGTCCTGGACGGCACCGCCGACACCGTCCTGCCCCGCCGCCTCGACCCGATCCCCACGGTCGCCGAGGACGGCTCGGTCGTGCTGCTCTCGCCCGAGCTGGCCGGCTTCTCCGATCCCCGGTACGGCGACTTCTCCAGCGGTAACGTCCTGACGACCCCGCTGGCGGAGATCCTGGACCGGGCCACCGAGACGCCGTGGATCCGCGAGTTCCTCGACGGCGTCGAGGGTTGCCGCAGCCAGTGCCCGTACTTCGGCTTCTGCGGGGGCGCGCACGCGGCGAACCGCTACTTCGAGCACGGCAGGTTCGACGTCACGGCGACGGAGCACTGCCGGAACAGCAAGATTCGCCTACTGGAGGGAGTGCTGGACCATGCCCGAGATCACGAGCCCACGGCCGTCTGACCGCGTGGAGACGGATCCGGTGACGGCACGGGTGCAGGAGACCCGGTCCGGGCTGGCCGCCCTCATCGAGGAAGCGGAGGAGGCCCGGGCACGCCGCTCGGAGAGCACGGCGAAGGAAGGCTCGGCGGTGTGCGCCTGGAACCACTTCGAGAACATCCCGACGTTCTACAACTGGAACAACCGCCCCCGTTGAGCACGGGACCCGAAGCCCACGCGACCTTCACCGCGTGGGCTTCATCCCCGTCGGAATGACTTCGGAACGACCGCGACACACCGAAGCACGCGGAAAGCCGCGTGCTCTGTGCGATCGAGGGTTATTCAGGACCTACCGTGAGTTGCAGACAGGCCCAGGTCAGCGCCTTGGCCTCCACCGTCCTGAATAATCCTCGCTCGGGTCAGCGCCTCGTAGGCGACCAGGAATCCTGGTCGTCGTCCGCGTCGTCCTCGTCATCGTCGTCGACGAACTGATCATCGTCGTCGACGAACTGATGGTCGGACTTACCACCGGCACCTGCCAGTTCGCGCTGCAAGGCGGTGAGGTCGGTGTTCGGGGAGTGGTACTTCAACTCCCGGGCCACCTTCGTCTGCTTGGCCTTAGCACGGCCGCGCCCCATGGCTCGACCCCCTCGCACAGAATTCGGGGCAGCCCGAAGGCGGGCCCCGATGACGTCAGGCATCTCTCGTGGGTCTTACGGTACATGGACGATGCCGCCTTCGGCACCTCGGGTTGCGTGTACCACCATCGCGCGTCGCCGCTTGTCGCGGACTTGACGCGCGATGGTGGACAAACCGCTCACCGGAGAGGGTTGCTTCCGGCTTTCCCGGCGGGTCAGCTCAGGTAGATGCTCCGGAGCCGGCCGACCTCCGCCATCCGGCGCTCGGCCAGCCGGTCGGCGGCCACCGCCGGCGGCACCCCGTCGTCGGCGGCCAGCCGCAGGATCTGCCCGGTGGTGTCGAAGATCCGGGTCGCCCGCAACTTGGCGCGGTCGAAGTTGAAGCCCTCGATCTCGTCGGCCACCTGGATCACGCCGCCGGCGTTGACCACGTAGTCGGGCGTGTAGAGGATGCCGCGCTCCTCGAGGAGCTTCTCGATGCCCGGGTGGGCGAGCTGGTTGTTGGCGCCGCCGGTGACGACCCGGGCGCGCAGCGCGGTCACGGTGTCATCGTCCAGCGCGCCGCCGAGGGCGCAGGGTGCGTACACGTCGATGTCGCTGGTGATCAGCGCCTGCGTGTCGGCCACCAGGTCGATCTGCGGGTAGGTCGTGCGGGCCCAGCTGAGTGCGATCTCGTTGACGTCGGTGGCGACGACCGCCGCGCCGTCCTCGATCAGGTGGCCCGCCAGATACTTGCCGACCTTGCCGAGCCCGGCGATGCCGACCCGGCGCCCGGCCAGCGTGGGGCTGCCCCAGGTGTGCTCGGCCGCGGCCCGCATGCCCTGGAAGACACCCCAGGCGGTCAGGATGGAGGAGTCGCCGGCGCCGCCGTGCTCAACGCTGCGGCCGGTGACGTAGCGGGTCTCCCGGGCGACGACGTCCATGTCCGGCACGTACGTGCCGACGTCACAGGCGGTGTAGTAGCGGCCGTGCAGGGACTCCACGAAGCGCCCGTACGCGCGGAGCAGGCCCTCGCTCTTGATCTGTGCGGGGTCACCCCAGATGACGGCCTTGCCGCCGCCGAGGTCAAGACCGGCCAGTGCGTTCTTGTACGCCATCCCGCGCGAGAGGTTCAGCACGTCGGTGAGCGCGGCCTCCTCGCTGGCGTACGGGTAGAACCGGGTGCCGCCCAGCGCGGGCCCGAGGGCGGTCGAGTAGATGCCGATGATCGCCTTCAGGCCGGTCTGCCGGTCCTGACAGAAGACGACCTGTTCGTGTCCGGTGGCGTCGTTGCCTTCGGTGTCGAACACACTCATCTGTGGTTCTCCTGGTCGTGACGGGGCCCTCGTGAGGCCTGTGGCCAGCAGGGTGTGCCGGATACCACCGAGCCTAGACCGGAACACCCCGCTCCGGCCCGGATAGGGCGGGCGCCCCGCGCCGGGACGGGGTCGCCCCGTCGATGGATAACTGTTAATGTCCGGCCAACAGCTGCACCGTCATCCCATTCAATGCGAGACGGTGCCAACACGGGGAGCTGCTGATGGACGCTGGATCAGGCTGACCGGCCTTCGGCCGACGCCGACCTTTCTCTTTTGCCGGACGCGCACGCGTGAATAGCTGATGCGCGCCTATCTCTGCTGACTCCGGACGGTCGTTTTCGTGGGCCGCTCCGGCCGTCACCATGCGATCGTTTCGAATACGGGGATGAAGAAATGACGAGCAGGACGCCCATACTCAGACGCTGGCTGCTGGCCGCCTCCTGTGCGGCCGTGGCCATCACGGGTGGAATCGCAGTGCCTTCCGCCGCTGTCGCCGCCCCGCCGATCGTCACCCAGGCGAACGACACGACCATCGACGCGAAGTACGCGGCCGCGGCAGTGCTCGGCTGGGTGCCGCGCGAGGAAGTCACCCTCTCCGACCGGGACTTCGTCAGCGTGCTCTGGGAAAAGGCGTCCGAGCGGCACAACCCCGAGGTGAAGGAGGCGGCCCGGCTGGCGTTCAGCGACGCCACCGACGCCGCGGCCACGTCCGCCCAGTTCATCGAGGTCGGCATCTTCGCGGCGAACGACCGGGACGCGGCGCGCAAGGCCCGCCGGGCGGAGCTGGACACGATCCGGCTGCGGGCGGCCCAGGAGATCAACTGGGTGCCGGCAACCACCGCCGAGCGGTCCACGATGCTGGACCAGACCCTGCAGAACTTCATCCAGGCGCTCTGGCGCAAGGCGGCGACGTGGCCGGAGGTCCAGGCCGCGGCCGAGGCGGTCAGCCCGGCCGAGGTCACCGACGAGCAGCGTCTCGACTTCCTCAGGACCACGCTGTTCGACAAGGCCGAGCTCGACCGGCAGAACGAGATCGCGCAGGGCAACGCCGAGGAGGTGGCCGCCAAGCGGGCCGCGGCGATCCGCTCAGCCAAGGAGAAGGCGGTCGCGGTCGCGCTGCGCCGGTCCGCGACGCCGTTCGAGCTCGACGACCTGGACGACCGGGAACTGGTTCACGAGCTGGCGATCGAGAGCCCGGGCAAGCGGGTCGCGGCGGCCGCCACGGTCGCCTACGCGGACCCGTCTCCCGATGTCTGGCTCGAGTTCTTCTTCTCCGGCGTGCACCTCGCCAACAAGATCGACCTCGACGAACGGGACTTGGCCGAGGCGCGGGCAAACGAGGTCAAGGTGCGCGACATCATGTACGCCGCCGAGGCGGACGGGTACCAGCCCGCCGTGGCGACGGCGGCCAAGAAGGCACTCGAGGGGCCCGCACTGGACCGCACCCTCTTCCTGCTGAGTGGTCACGACACCGCCCGCGAGGCCGACTACATCCGGCCGTCGGCCAACCGCGTCGTGATGATCCAGGCGGCCGGTTACAACGGGTGCATCGCCGAGCCGATCTCGTGGCTCAACCAGTACACCGGCAGCGAGGTCAACGCCCGCGTGGAGCCGTGCAACGAGAACAACATCTCGCAGCGGTGGACCCTCAAGCCGGACGCCACCGCCGGGCGGTACACGCTGCTGAACGAGCACCGGCACGTGTGCCTCTTCCCGCAGATCTCGAAGATCTCGCAGGACGGTGCGCCGATCACCGCTTTCCTGTGCAACGAGAAGGCGAGCAACACCATCTGGGAGCTGCTCGACAGCGGCCAGGGCAACGTGGAAATCCGCAATGTCACCAACAACAAGGTGATCACCGCGGTGGCGGGCAGTACGGCGGGCGCGCTGAACATCGTGCAGAACCCCAACGGACACACGACCGCACAGCAGTGGCGACTGATCGACCCGTCGCGCCAGGCGGCCGTCAGCAGAACACCGACCGGCTCCTTCCGGATCAAGGGCGTGCAGTCCGGTCGCTGCGTCCGTCCGGCCGGCGCGCTCACCACCCCCAAAGCGGGAGCGCTCGGGTCCGGGGCCGACATGGAGCTGCGCGACTGCGGCGCCGGCACCGAGCAGATCTGGGACGTGACCATGCTGTCCGACACCCGGTTCGAGCTGCGTAACCGGGCCTCCCAGTACTGCCTCTGGACCGCCTCGGGCTGGAGCGGTGTGGTCAATATGGCCACCCCGGAACAGGTGACGTGCGGCAACTACTACACGTCGTGGTCGGCCATGTTCCAGAAGTCGACCGGGTTGCACCTGCGGTACACGACCTCGGGCGACTACCTGAGCGCGAAGGGCAACGGCACCGCCAACGGCACCCCATTGATCACCACGGACTACGCGGCCACGACCGATGAGCAGTGGATCCTGGAGCCGGTGTCCGAAGGGGCGATCCCGCCGGCGCCGATCTGGACGTCGTCCGGCAAACCACTCACGAGCTTCTCCGGCACCGCTGTCACCTACCAGCCGCAGTGCACCAGCGCGAAGTGGACGATGTACTTCTCGGCCCCGGCGACGGTTTCCTGGTGGCGAGCTGACGCGGCCAACGCGAAGAAGGGTCTGGTCCGGTCCGATGCGACGTCGCGCAGCCCCGCCGACGCCAAGTTCCAATATTGCGTCCTCGCGGCGCCGACCAGCAGCAAGATGGAAGTGACGCTGAGGAACGTTGCGAAGAACGCCTATGTGCGAGAAGCGACCAATGTCACCCCCTCCGGATTGCTGATTGCCGACCAGGCGACGGCGGCAAGCGCGCAACGTTTCATCCTGCAGGAGCGCGAGTCCGTCCCGGGCGGGTCGGTCAGTTCGGTTATCGAGGTGCTGCAGTCCAAGGCGACGAATAAATACGCGATGGTCGACACGACCGCGACGGGCACGAATGCCAAGGCCGTCCGATTCATGAGCGCCACACCGGCGGCCGCCACCGAGATGCTCAGCGACGACTTCTGACAGCCCAGGGCGGGCGGCGCCAGGCGCCGCCCGCCCGGCACTCAAGCACACCTCAAGCTCGTCGACCCGGCCGCGCGCCGGGCCGCCATCTCAGCGTGCAATCGGGAGGCACCGCAGATGCTGAAGGTTGATCATCGGGGGCGCATGTCAGCAGTAGTGCTGGCCTGCGTGATCACCATGGGAGTCACCCAGGCCGGGACGGCCGGTCCGGCTTCAGCGGCCGCGACCCAGGCCGACCGGGAACGGGTGCAGTGGCGCGCCATGTCGGACGGCCGATGGGAGGTCCGCACGGCCGCGGCAGTGGCCCTCAGAGACACCTCGCCGGACGCCGTGCCGGCCTTTCTCCGGTCGGGCCTGACGGCGGCCATGAACCGGGCAGCCGCCTTCGAACGCGCCGACGTCGCTGAGATCAACTACTGGCTCCGGATCTCCCGTGCAGGTACGGCGGTGCGCCTCGGGTGCGAGCGTGCGTTGGCCGCGACGCACGACGAGAAGCACGACTTCGTCGAGACCGGGCTGGCCCTCGCGCAGGAGCTGGACGAGTCCGGGCAGCATCAGCACGACGAGGAGGTCGCGAAGCAGGCCCAGGAGGACCGCGACTTCGTGGCCTCGCTCGCCGAGACGGACCCGGGGCGGCAGGTCCGCGCGGCGGCCGCCGCGGCGATAGCCGGCGGCACCGACGCGGACATCGCCGACTTCTTCGACTACTACTGGGCCGCCGGCGCCCGGCTGGACGACGAGGCTTACCGGCTGGCGATCAGTGACCTGGACCTCAGGGGCACCACCGCCCTGACGCGGGCCCGGAACGCGGCCCTCGCCGCGGCGGCGGCCGAGGCTGCGGCCAGCGGCGAGGCGGCCGAGAAGCTGCACGCCGACACCGTCGCTGCCTGGCGGGCGGTCGCCACGGCGGCCACCGGCACCAGCGTGAACTGGGCGGCGGAGCGGGACCGGGCCGCGGCGCAGGCGGCGATGTGGGCCGGGGTGGCACAGCACGCTGAGGACGCCACCACCGAGCAGGACTGGGCCGGAGTGCTGACGCGGGCCGGCAACAATGTCACCGCCTGGCAGGACGCGGTCCGCTGGGCACAGGAACAGGCCGAGGTATGGGCCCGGCTGGCCGACGAGGCCGCCGGCAAGGCGGACATCCGATGAGGGCTTTGCGACACCGGCGCCGGGCCCTGCATGCCGTCCTTGCGGCCCTCCTCGGCGCCGCGTTGGCCGGTGCCGGCATAGCTGTACCGGCTCACGCTGATCTGCGGCCGGCCGCCGCCGCGGCGGCTGCCGTCGACTGGACCGACGACGAGGCGCAGTGGTACCGCGACAGCGTCGTCGACATCGCCTCGTACGCCGCCGAGCCCGAGGTCCGGGACGCGGCCCGGGCGGCGCTGGCGGCCGGGACCACCCAGGCCATCGCGGACTTCGTGGATCTGGGCTGGGCCCGCGCTCGAACGGCGGCCACCCAGCGCAAGACCCGGGACCGCAACCAGGTCAAGACGTGGTCCACCACCGGCGGGACGAACGTCCGGGCGGCGGCCGGCCGGGCGCTGGTGGGCGGCGACTACGCCATCGGCGAGTTCGTGGCCTACGGCTACGAGCTGGCCAACCGGCTGGATCATCCGGTCGACGACACCCCGGCCGAACGCGAGCGGATCTACGCCCGGGTAGAGCAAATGATCACGATTGGCGGCCCGACGGTGGTCGCCGAGGGCAGCGTGGCGCTGGCCTCCGGCGATCCGGTGGTGATCGCCGACTTCTACGCCACCGGTTACGCCGCGGCCAACCGCACCGACTGGGACAACCGCGAGAAGATCCGCCAGGCCATCGAGCTGCGCAACCAGAGTGTGGACGCGCTCCAGGTCAACGCGAGCTCCGCGGCGACCGCGGCCACGGCCCGCAAGGAGATCATCCGCGCCAACATCGATGCGCTGCGGTACCTCGAGGACGCGCTGCTGGCCATGCGGCTGGCAGCCGGCGCGGCCCGCGAAGCGGATCAGGTCTTCGAGCAGGACCGGATCCAGCGCCCGGCCGGTGGGAAGGGCCGTACGGCGCTGCTGGAGGCGCGCAAGGCCGACGCGATCACGCAGGCCAACCGGGCGAATCAGACGGCGTTGCAGATGAACGCCGTCATCGCCCGGGTGAAGGCAGCCGCGGCCGAGCTGACCAGCTCGGGCCAGGCCCACGGGCAGGACTGGGCGCAGGTCACCGTCGCGGTGGGGTTGTCCGCACAGGCGGCAGCGCACGCGGCGGGCACCGCGGGTGCGGCCGCCGCGGCCACTCTCGCCGACAGCCTCGCGCTGGACGCCGACCAGAACGCCACCCTCCATGCCGACAACGCGGCCCGGTGGCTGGCCGAGACCAAGCACCAGGAGAAGACCGCCGCCGACCTGGCCCTGGTCGCCAAGGCGCAACAGAAGATCGCCGAGGACGCGGCCAAGCGGGCCAAGGACCAGCGGGGCATCGCCGAGAAGGCCTCGGTCTCCGCCCGTCAGCACGCGGACAAGGCGAAGGCGCTGCGCGGGGAAGCCCAGCGGGCGTCCGACAACGCCGTCGCGCAGGCCCAGGTGGCCGCCTCGGCCCAGCTGGAGGCGAACGACGCCGTCCGGCGGGAGTCGGCGGCGATCGACCGGGTCAACCGCTCCGGCGAGGAGCTCAAAGCCGCTACCTCGAGGTGTTACGCGGCTGAGGCCGAGTACATCGCGATCACCCAGGCGCTGCAGAAGGCCCGGGCGGAGGCTGAGGCCGCCGGCAAGGACGCCGACGAGGCGACCCGCGACCTGCAGGCCCAGGCGGACCGGGCGCGCGCCGCGTACAACTCGGCCCAGGCGTGGGCGAACAAGGCACAGGCCGCGGCCGCCGCGGCCAAGGGTGAGGCCGAGAAGGCCAGCGCCGCCGCCCGCAAGGCCCGGGACGCGGCCAAGGCGGCGCAGAAGGAAGCGCTGACCGCGCGGCGCGCCTCCGACAAGGCCGGGCAGGCGGCCGTGGACGCTGTGCAGGCGGCCGAGTCCGCCCGGGTCTCCGCGATGACGGTGCAGGCCGAGGCCGAGGCCGCTGTGCGGGAGGCCGGGCACGCCGTCGTGCAGGCGGACATCGCCGGCGACGCGGCCGGCACGGCAGGGGCGCTGGCCCAGCTGACCGTCGACCGGGCCGGCACGGCGAGCTACATCGCGGCGCGGTTCGCCGCGCTCAACGCCGATGCCCGGGCCGCACTGACGGTCGCCGGCGAGGCGATCGTCGTCAGCCAGCAGCAGGCGGAGGCTGCGGCGAAGCGGGCCGCCGAAGCCGAGGCCGCGGCCATCCACGCCACCGGCCAGGCGACGGACGCCGTCGGCGACATCAAACCGGCGTACGAGGCGGCGGCCCGAGCGACCGGTTCGGCGAACACCGCGATCGGCGCGGCGAACAAGGCCTACCAGGCGGCGGTGGCGGCGACCAACGATGCCAACGGCGCCAGCAAGGCGGCGGCGGCCGCGAGCCAGTGGGAGTCGGCGGCCTGGCGGGACGCCGGCATCGCCGGCACCGCCGCGCAGAACGCCAGCTCGGCCGCGGCCGCCGCCGGACGGGCCTCGGCCAGCATCGACCGGGCGTACGCGTGGGCCAAGACGGCCACCGCCGACATCCACAGTCAGGCCAAGAAGCTCGGCGAGGTCCTGAAGGGGCTCACCGACTCCAAGGCCAAGCAGGACGCGATCGCGCGCGAGCAGCAGGAGTTCGAGGACAAGGTCGAGGCCGGCATCCTCTCCTACCTCCAGTGCCAGATCGCCATGGTCGACGCCTGCAAGCACCTGTGGGAGCTGGTCCAGCCCAGCCTCAAGACCGCCCTGGACGCGTCGAAGAACCACATCGCCCTGCTGGCCAAGTGCTACACCGGCGACAGCGCGGCGTGCGACGCCGCGCAGGCCAACGGCGACCGGGTGCAGGACTTCTTCGTCCAGGTCGGTGCCGGTCTGTGGGAGGGCGCCAAGGGCTTCGTCCAGGGCCTCAAGGCCGTGACGGACTGCGCCAGCTGGGTCGTCGTCGGCTTCCACGGCGACTACTTCCAGAACAACTGCGGCAAGGTCGTCGACGGCATCCAGCAGATGCCCGCGATGCTCAAGGACCACCCGCTCGAGCTGATCCACATCACCGAGTGGCGGGACAACCCGGGCAAGGCGTTCGGGCTGACCCTGTTCGACATCGGCTCGTTCGCCATCCCGGGGATCGGCGAGATCGGCGGAACGCTCAACAAGGTGCTCGGCGGCCTCAACCGGCTGCTGCGCCTGGGCATCACCAAGATGTCCGGCGGCGTCGGCCGGATCGAGCGGTTCGCCATCCGGGTCGCCGACGTCCCGGGCCAGCCCGCCGGCCGGGTAGCGCAGATCACCAACGTCGGTCTGCGGGTCGAGAACGGCGTCGTCAAGTTCGACGAGGCGGCCGCCCTCATCGACAACGCCTTGTACAAGGTCGAGCCCACGACGGCGCGGTTCGACGGCGCGATCGGCAACCTCGACGGTGCCGTCGTCCACCTCCAGGACGGCGTGGTCGCCGTCGAGAACGGTATCGCCAAGATCAAGGACCTGGTCCTGAAGATCGACCGCGACGTCGATCTGCCGGACTCGCCGTCCTCCTGCGGGTTGCTCCGGGCGGCCCGGGTGGCCGCCGCCGCAGCCGCCGTCCCGTGCAACGGCACCCAGCCCGACGGCAGCTGGAAGTACCTCGAGAACGGGGTCACGCTTGAACTCGACAAGCGGGCCAACCTGCTGGCCGACAACGCGATCAAGGCCGCCGCGGAAGCCGAGGAGCTGCTGTCCCCGCGCATGCAGAAGCTGATCGAGTCGGTTCCTGGTGCGACCCGGGAGGGCTGGGCGTACCGGTTGAAGACCGCGGACTCCCTCAAGCGGAAGCTGGCCGGCGACCTGGAAGACGCGGGGACTGACGCTGCGCGCGTTCTTGAGGGCGTGGGCGATAACATCCGCTACACCGCGGTGCTCCTGCCGGGACAGTACGTCCACGGCGTGCAGGAAGCCGTCCGGATGCTGAAGCAGCAGCGGTACGAACTGGTCGAGTCGCCGAAAAACGGATGGAAGCCCGGATCGATGGGCAACTACAAGGGCATCAACACCACCTGGCGGGACCCCGTGACCGGCCATCTCTTCGAGGTGCAGTTCCACACGCCGGACAGCTTCTGGGTCAACAAGCTGGAGCATCCGTTCTACGAGATCGGCCGGCTTCCGACGGTGGAGGGCCTCGAGGCCAGCGCGTGGGGCCTGACCAAGCGAGAGGCGAAGGGATTCTCCAAGGCCATGTGGGAGACCGTCGAGGTCCCGGAAGACGCGGAAAAGCTCGACTTCCCGGTGGGGACGTGACCGATGCTCTCGCTGGGACCGCACCACTACTTCGCGATCGTTGACGACCGGCACGACGTCAAGGACCCCCTGACCGTTGTCCGGGTCTTCGCCGACGTCGGAGCCGGCGGTGTCCGCGAGCTCACCCGCGAGGTCGTCTGGGTGCCCACCACGCTGCTCGACCGCATCGACCGCGGTGAGGTCGGGTACCGGGCTGAGCCGATCAACGAGAAGCAGGCGCTGCGCATCCGGGAGCGGTGGGAGAAGAAGATCTCCTATCGCTACTCCGTCGTGGTCCGCGAGGATGATCCGGCCGGCGAACCGGTGGGCGTCATCCGGGAGTGGGACGCCGCCGCCGGTGACCTGGTGTATGAGGAGCGCTATGTCGGGCGCAACGTCCAGCAGTGGCTGCCCAGCAGCAGGCGGTGGGAGATCGAAGAGGGCAGGGGCAGCTCGCGGCGGCTCGTGGCGTGTGACGCGGCTACGGTGAACCAGTTCATCAGCTCGCTTCGGGGTCGGTGAGTTCACAACCGCGGGGCGGGGAGGGGCGGTTACGGCCGATTTCGTGAAAGGATCGCGCCGTGCCGTCACTGTTCGCGTCGTACCTGCGGGTTTACGAGCCGCTGACCGCCTTCGACCGGGACCGCCAGGTTTTCTGGCGCCGGTATGCGCGGGAGGGTCGGGCGCTCGGCCCGGTCGAGGGTCCTGTCCGCCAGCGCACCGCCGTCCTGGAGGCGCTGGGCGCGGGCTGGACCCGGCTGCCCGACCTGCCCGACGAGGCGTACGTCCTGGAGTGGGGTGACTCGCTGCTGGTCTGCCCCTGGAACCTGCGGCTGCGGATCGCCGAGGCCGCGCTGAACGCCCGGGACGGCGTGCCCAGCGTGCTGGCCGACGCGTTTGTGCCGCCGGTGCTGGCCGGGCAGGCCAAGGCGATCGTGGAGGACTGGCGCAGCGGGGCGAAGGTGCTGGAGCGCGGGGTGCCCCGGGTGCACGAGCAGATCGCGACGTGGGGCGTGCCGCTGCGCTGGTTCGCCTTCGTCGACCTGGACGAGCGTGAGATCAGCCTGACCGGCGGCCGGCGCACGCTGCGGTATCGCACGGAGATCTCCAAGGCTCGGCGCCGGGCCCACCGCGCCGTCTCGGTGCTGCGCAAGTCGCTCGGCGACGCCCCGATCACCGAGGCGGTGGAGGAGGGCACGCGGTGGCTGGAGGAGTTCCACCCGCGGTCGATCGTCGAGCTGGACTACGGCGGCCTGACCGGGCTGCTGAGCGAGGAAGCGCTGGCCGAGGACGATTCGCCCGGACTGGTGGCGGCCGGCATTTCGGCACTTTCCCGGGGCGACGCCGAGGCGGCGACCGAGGCGTACGAGAAGCTCGTCGCACGGTGGCGCGCCGTGCAGTTGCTGGAGCGCTGCAACTGATCGACGGTCATGAGCTTCTGACCAGGGAATATAGGACGAAGGGGCACGGAACACCGCCTCGGAAAGCGCTCTCTAGGCGAACACTCTTCGTAATCGGCGACCCGCGAAGCGTGATAATCGGTCCAAACAAGACACTTTCTGGCGTAGAAAACGGGTAAAAATCGGGCATGCTTCAACCGTCTATCTAGGGACGTTCGGCCGTTCGGCCCATGTCGGACATCGGGGACTAGCCGGACCATGAGAGACGCACCGGCCGGCGGGACCCCGGCCGATGTCTTTAGGTACCTGTGGAGGAGTGACCGATGGCATCGCGTACGCATGATCCTGAGCCGCTACTCACGCCGGCCGAGGTGGCGTCGATGTTCCGTGTCGACCCGAAAACCGTCACCCGGTGGGCCAAGGCGGGCAAGCTCAGTGCAATTCGCACCTTGGGCGGGCACCGTCGCTACCGTGAGTCGGAGGTTCGCGCCCTGCTGCAGGGGCAGATCCCCACGCAGCGTCAGGGCGACTGAAACCGCAGTCGACCGAGAGATCGATAAAGGGGCGAATGCCAAGACGGCAGTCGCCCCTTCTTCGTCTCCGGCTCAGCTCACCAGGATGACGACGCAGCCGTCCGCGCCGCGGCGGAGCCGGCTGCCGAACGTGGTCATCCGGCCGAGCAGGCCGTACTTGCGGTTGAGCGCACCGACGACCCGGCGCCGGTCGTCGGCGTCACCGATCCGGGCCTGCGCCTCGATCGGCTCGCCGGCGACGTTGCCACGCATGTCGCACGCCGCCATCGTGACGCGCCCGCTGTTGCGGATCCGCTTGACCTTGCCGGTGCCGTCCGGCGTCCAGAACGCGACCCCGGAGCCGTCGGGCACGACCCACAGCGGCGTCCCCACCGCGCGGCCGTCCCGGCGGAACGTCGTCAGAAGGACGTACTTTTCGGCACCGAGTTGCTCCAGCGTCGCCATGGACCAAGAGTAGTGGCAATGGATCAACCTGCGATCGGCGACGTGTTCGGCGAGATGATCCGGGACGCGTACGCCGTGCGTACCGGGATCGGGCCGCGACCGCTGGCCGGCGGCCGGGTGCCGCGGCCGGTCATCGAGATCATCGAACGCGACGACGGGCTGATCAACGGCGCGCCCGCGGACCACTACCTGGCCGAGCCGGCCGAGTGGCAGCCGCACGACCATCGCGCGTTGCGCCTGGTCCGCGGCGCGGTGCTGGACATCGGCGCCGGGGCCGGGCGGACGGCGCTCGAGCTGCAGAAACGCGGCATGGCGGTCACCGGGCTGGACACCTCGGCGGGTGCGATCGAGGTGGCGCGCCAGCGGGGGCTGCGGGACACGGTGCTCAACACCGTCGACGCGTACGCCCGCTCGGCGGCCCGCTACGACACGTTCCTGCTGCTCGGCAACAACCTGGGCCTGATCGAGGGGCCGGCCCGGGCGCCCGCCTTCCTCGGCGCGCTGGCCGAGCTGGCCCGCCCGGGGGCCCGGATCATCGCCCAGGGCACCGACCCGTACGGCACCACCGACCCCGTGCACGTCGCCTATCACCAGCGCAACCGCGACCGCGGCCGGCTCGGTGGCCAGCTGCGCCTGCGGCTGCGGTACCGGCTGCTGGCCACGGAGTGGTTCGACTACCTGAACTGCTCGGTCGCGGAGCTCGAGGCGCTGCTCGCGGGCACCCGCTGGCGGCTCAAATCGGTCGACGCCGAGGACCGACCTTATTACCTTGCGGTCATGGAGCTGCGACCGTGACCACGATGCTGAGCCGGGACCAGGTCAGGCTGAGCAAGCGGCTGTCGCTCGTGCTGCGGCACCGGCCCGAGACCGCCGGCCTGACCCTCGACGCGAACGGCTGGGTGCCGGTCGCCGAGCTGCTCGCCGCCCTGCGGATCTCCCGCGCCGACCTCGATCTTGTGGTGGCGCACAACGACAAGTCCCGCTTCGTGATCGTGGCCGGGGCCGACGGCGTCGAGCGCATCCGGGCCCACCAGGGCCACTCCCGGCGGGTCAACGTTGATCTCGACCTGCCGCCGGCCCGGCCGCCCGCCACCCTGTTCCACGGCACGCCCCGCGCCAACCTCGCCCCGATCCTGCGGGAGGGGCTCCGCCCGCGCAGCCGTCAGCACGTCCACCTCTCGCCCGACGTGGCCACCGCCCTGGTGGTCGGCCGGCGCCGCGCCTCGGACGTGGTCGTGCTGGAGGTCGCGGCGGGTGCGCTGGCCGAGGCCGGGCACGTCTTCCACCGCAGCGAGAACGGCGTGTGGCTGACCGCGGCGGTGCCGGCGGCATTTATCCGCGAACGTTCCGAGTAAACGGACATAACGGTTTAAGCCGAGGGTTGTTGGGAAGCGCCGGTTAGCGTATTGGGATGGGGTGGGTCGCTCGGCGTCAGCTGACGAACCTTCTCGGTGCGCTCAGCCTCGTCCTGGCCCTCGCCGGTCTGTCCGTCGGCCTGCCCGCGCTGGACTCGGCGCTGCCCGCCGACCGCTCGGTGGCCACCGACCGCCCGTACGTCGTCGGCGGTGGGGTCACGGTCGTGCCGCCGGCCGGCTCGCGCATCGACGTCACGGAGACCCGGCCGACCGACGACTCCGGCACTGCCCTGTTCCGGCTGGGCCCGGTCCGCTACCTCATCACCGTCCGTCCGTTCGACGGCGACCTGGACGCGGCGGCCGGCCGGCTGCGGGAGCGCATCACCGGCACCGCCGGCTACCAGGTCACCGGCACCGAGCTGACCGTCGCCACCGGCTCCGGGCTGGCCGGGGTGCAGGGCGGTTACACCGCGCCCGGCCGCGGCGGGCGCTACCTGGTCTTCGTCGCCGGCGGGCGGACCATCGAGGTCACCGTCAGCGGCGCCGACCTGGACCTGGGCCGGACCCTGCCGGCGATCGACGCCAGCACCCGCACGCTGCGCTACGACCCGGCCGAGCCGGAATGACGGCGGAGCCCCGGTTGCGCAGTGCCCGCACCGCACCCGTGCAGCCCGGCGCCGACCCCGGCGCCGGGCTGATCCGACTGCCCGCGTTCTGGATCGTGCTCGCGCTGGTGCTGGCCGGCGGCGTGCGGATGGCGCTGATCGCGGGACGGTTCGCCGGCGCGTACCCGGTGGCGACGGTGACCGCCACGGCCCTGTTCGCGCTGCTCGCCGTACCGTTCTGGTTTGTCGTCAGCGAGCTGGACTTTCTCGAGCGGGAGCCGCCCGCCCTGCTGGCGCTCGCGTT
Source organism: Actinoplanes sp. NPDC049599 (assembly GCF_044465625.1). Taxonomy (NCBI): domain Bacteria; kingdom Bacillati; phylum Actinomycetota; class Actinomycetes; order Micromonosporales; family Micromonosporaceae; genus Actinoplanes; species Actinoplanes sp. NPDC049599. The sequence continues at coordinate 10,242 of NZ_JBITLX010000045.1, read as the reverse complement.
CGCCTGGGGTGGCCTGGTGGCCACCTCCGTGTCGATCCCCGGCAGCGCGGCCCTCGACGACCTGGTGGCGAAGCTGGGCTCGCCGCACCTGGCGGCCGACTGGGGCGCGGCGCTGGCCGGGCCGACGGTCGAGGAGATCGCCAAGACGCTCGGCGTGGTCGCGATCGTGCTGGTCGCCCGGGCCCAGATCAACAGCGTGCTCGACGGCGTCGTCTACGGCGCGATGGTCGGGCTGGGCTTCCAGATCATCGAGGACATCGTGTACGCGCTGGGCGCCGTCGCCCTGGCCGGCCGCGGCGACCACGTGGAGCCGGTGCTCACCACGTTCCTGCTGCGCGGCTTCCTCTCCGGGCTGTGGAGTCACACCCTGTTCGGCGCGCTGGCCGGCGCCGGCATCGGCTATCTCGTGGTGCGCGCCGACCGCACCTGGCGCAGCCGGCTCGGGGTGGCGATGCTCGCCGTGCTCGGCGCCTGGGCCTCGCACGTGCTGTGGAACTCGCCGCTCTTCCGCGACGGCCTCGGCAACGGCGCGCTCGCCCTGCTGGCGGTGCTGGTCTTCAAGGGACTGCCGCCGCTGCTGCTGATCCTGCTGCTGGTCCGGGCCGCGCACGACCGGGAGGCCGACTACTACGCCGCCCAGCTCGCCCAGCTGGAGGATCACGAGCTGATCACCCCGGACGAGCTGGAGGTGCTCCGGTCCGGGGCGCGGCGGGCCACGGCCCGCTGGCACGCGCGGACCCGGGCGGGCCTGCGGGCCCGGGCGGCGGTGCGGCGATTACAGCGCGCGCAGGCCCGGCTGGCGGTCGAGCTGAGCCGGGGCACCCCCGACCTGACCCGCCGGCACCACGAGGTGCGCCGGCAGCGCCGCATCCTCGCCGCCCTCGGTCACCCGGAGGCGATCGCGCCCGAGGGCAAGGGGCCGTGGCGGCGCACCGCCTCGACGGTCTTCACCACGGTCCTCGCCATCGCCGTGCTCTGGGCCGCCATCAGCACGCTCGGTGGCGGCTGACGGCGACCCCTGCCCGGCTCAGACGGTCGGCGGCAGCCCGCCGTCGCCGTCCACGATCGTGTCCGGGGTGCCGTCCTGGTTGAGGTCGGCCATGGTGATGTCGACCTTGCCGTCGCCGTCGGTGTCGAACTGGAACAGGTCGGCCTTGCCGTCGCCGTCGGTGTCGGCGACCCAGACGTCCGGCTTGCCGTCGCCGTTCGTGTCGGTCGCCAGCAGGTCCACGCGGTCGTCGCCGCGGGTCTCGACGATCTCCTTGGGCTCGCTCATGGTGTCTCCTCAGGTGATGCGTCGCAGCGGATCTGACCAACGTAGGGCCCGGGTCGCCCCCTCGCGACCCGGACCGCTCTCGAAGGTAGGTATCCACCGCCAGCGGTGTGACCGATGTCGCTGGCCGGAGGTGAACGCGCCGGTAACGTTGCCCGACGTGACTACAGCGGCGGACGGCATGCAGCAGCTCTTCGGCAGCGGGGGCGGTGGTGCCCTGGGCGAGCGGATGGGCATCCAGATCATCGAGGCGACGCCCGAACGGGTGGTCGCCACGATGCCGGTCGAGGGCAACACCCAGCCGTACGGGCTGCTGCACGGCGGGGCGTCGTGCGTGCTCGCCGAGACGCTCGGCTCGGTGGGCGCGGTGCTGCACGGGGTGACCGTGGACCGGCCGTTCGCGGTGGGCGTCGACATCAACGCCACGCACCACAAGGGCGTACGCTCCGGCACCATCACCGGGGTCGCGACGCCGGTGCACCGCGGCCGGACCGCGGTGACCTACGAGGTTGTCATCACCGACGAGGACGGCGACCGGGTCTGCACGGCCCGCCTCACCTGCCTGCTCCGGGGCGCTTGAGCGGCAAATCTTGACGGATCCGCGTACCTTTTCCCACGTGACGGAAATACCACAGCACGCCCTGGATGACGCGACGCAGGTGCTGCACTGCGCGCTCAGCGGCGACAGCGACGCTGTGGTGGGCACCTTCGACGCGGTGGTCGACCGGTCGGGCGTGGTGGGTGCGTACGACGTGGCTTGGTGTCTCGCTGCGACGATGGTGGGACGCAACGTGCCCAAGGGCGGCGCCTGGACCCTCGACTTCCCGGGGATCGACGACGCGCGGTACGACAAGCGGTGGGTGGCCCGCTTCGTGAGCGCGTACGTGAACGGCGACTTCTCCACCGGCGAGGCCCTGTTCGGCGCGGCGATCGCCGACGGCCAGCTCCCGGACTGCCTGCTCGCGTTGGCCGGCTCGACCGTGGCGACCCTGCGGCACCGGGCTGCCTGACCGCGGGCCCGGCCGCCGATCCGATCCGCTCAGAAATCCTCGGAGGTCTTCAGATAGAGGGCCTTGGCGTACTGGGCGGCGGCGGCCTCGTTGTACATGCTCGCCTGGGACATGTACCAGCCGTTGTCGGCCAGGGCCTTCCGCGCCGCGGTCATGCCCGACCAGCGGATGTCGGCATCAACCTCGGACAGGCCGCGGGCCTTGAAGTTGCGCCGCATCTGCATCTTGCCGGCCCGGAAATTCTCGGCGGCCTCCTCCGCTTGACGCATGCAGGAGAACCCCTTCTCGCTCAGGGCTTCCGCCATCTGCCAGGCCGCCTGCTCCTCCGAGCTCTTGAATTTCGGCACGTTCGATCCTCCCGTGAACTTTGTTCCCGGTTAGCTGTACGGAAAGCGCGGCCGTCGCGCCAGGCCCCCCCGCACAGTGCAAGAAAGGTCAAAGTGACCAGGGCCTCCGCCGCCGACGGGTGAAATCACACATGATCGGAGGGCCGGTTGGGCATCAGGGATCTCATGGCCTTCCTCAGCGCCCAGTCGCCGCCCGCCATGACAGAGCTGCACAAGTGGGTCCTGGACAGCCCGGTGCAACTGCGGAGCCTGCGGGCCTCGCTGCATCAGGCCATCACCGGGCAGCCGCTGCCGGCCGGCGCGGAGCTGGCCGAGATCCCGGAGAAGGTCGTCCTGGTCGCCACCGAGCTGGCCACCAACGCCCTGCGGCATGGACTGCCGCCGACGATCGTGCGGCTCGGCCGTTACGACCGGGTCTTCGTGCTGGACGTCGCCGATCACAGCCCGGACGTGGCGCCGGAGTACGCCGACGACCGCCCGCCCGGCGCGGGTGGGCTCGGCCTGTACCTGGCCAAGCAGTTCGCCCTCGACCTCGGCTGGTACATCGAGGACGACACCAAGCACGTGTGGGCGGAGTTCCCGGTTCCGAGCTGATTTATGATCACGGCATTCATTGACCGTCAGAGGTGTCCGTGACCCAGCCCTTTTACCAGATCGTCCGCGAGGCAGCCGTCGTCCGGCTCGTCGGCGACTTCGACATCAACGCCCGGGACGAGATGCGGGCCGCCCTGCTGGACGCCGTCCGGGACCGCCCCGCCGAGGTGATCATCGACTTCGACCAGGCGGTGTTCCTGGACAGCGAGGCGATGGGCGCGCTGATCGAGGGCCTGAACGCCGGCCGCGAGGCGGACGTGCCGCTGCGCATCGTCAACGCCCACGGCCTGGTGCACCGCGTCCTCGACGTCTCCGGGGTGCTCGCCCTCTTCAACGGCTAGAGGTTCAGCAGGTTGCCCGGCCCGGTCCACTTGCCGACCAGCCGCGTCCGCGTCTGCGTCCGGCCGCCGACCCGGATCCGGTACGCCCGCTTGACCGTCCGCAGCGTCTGCCAGGTGCGGATCCGGCGGTGCATACCGTCGATCTCCGCGGGCACCGTCCGCAACGTCCAGGTACGGCACTCGGTCCGGTGGTGCACCTCGCCGTTCTCGACGACCTTGGCGGCCAGGCAGCGGTACGTCGTCCGCATCGCGTACGGGTTGGCGCCCGTGGCGCCGAAGGTGTGGAACACCGGTGCCATCGCCCGGTACCAGTTCCAGGCCATCTTGGCGTAGCCGAAGTCGTTCGGGTGGCGCAGGTCGTGCAGGTCGATGCCGGCCACCGAGGACTGGTCGACGACGGTGATCAGCGGGTCGTTCTTGGCCGCCATGAGGCCGGGGATGAGCCGGTTGTAGACCCGGTCCTGGGCGACCTCGCGGGGCACCCGCGAGCTGACGATCTGCGCGACGAAGATGTACGCGGCCGGCCGAGCCGCGCGGATCTGGTCGATCATCGCGGACAGCATGCGGGCCGTGACGTACGGGCCGTCGCCCCGGGTGATGTTGTTGGTGCCGGCGTGCACCAGGACGACGTCCGGCTGGGCCTGGGCCAGCCAGCCGTCGAGCTTCGCGGAGAGCTCGTCGATGCTCCAGCCGCCGTGGCCCTCGTGCTCGGTGTCGGCGCCGTCGCCGTTGCGCTCCGACCCGACATAGTTGATCTCCATGCCACCCCGGAGCAGCCGCTGGGCCAGCGCCATCCGGTACGAGCCACGGCTCGGCGAGCCGGTGCCCTTGGTGATCGAGTCACCCAGCGGCAGGACCCGCAGCGCCTGGAAGCCGGCCGCCCGGGCCGTCGGGGGCGTGGGGCCGGCGGGCGTACCCGTGGTGACCCGGACCGCGCCGGAGAACTGCGCGCGGGCGGCATCCGGCACACCCAGGCCCGCGACCAGCCCGGCCGCCAGCACACCGGTCATGACCTTGATGCCCAGGCGCCGTACGCCTGTCGACTTGCGCACCGCAGATCCCACGACGAGCCCCTCCGTCCGCCAGCAAATACCTCCCAAATATCGGGAGCCGGCGCGACCCACACGAGACCCGCTCGGTAGCCGTGGGTTGTGATCAAGGTGCAGAATCCGTCAGTCGGTGTGCAGCGCCGCGGCCCGCGCCGCCAGGTAGCGCTGCTCGGGTGCGCTCAGGGTGATCCGGGCGGCCTCCAGGTAGGCGGCGCGCGCGGCCGGCAGGTCACCGCACTTCTCCAGCAGATGGGCGCGAACCGCCGCGACCCGGTGGTGCCCGCGCAGGGCCGGGTCGTCCTCGGCCAGGTCGAGCTGGGTCAGCGCCAGCACCGGCCCGTGCACCTCGGCGAGCGCGACGATCCGGTTGAGCTGCACCATCGGGCCGGGGCTGAGCGCGTGCAGCATCCCGTACAGCTGAAGGATCTGGGGCCAGTCGGTCTGCTCGGCGCGCGCCGCCTCGTCGTGCACCGCCGCGATCGCGGCCTGCAGTTGATACGGCCCGATCGGCGCGCGGGCCAGGGTTTCGGTGATCAGCGTGATGCCCTCGGCGATCGCCGCCGCGTCCCACCGCGCGCGGTCCTGCGCCGCCAGTGGCACCAGCGAGCCGTCGGCCCGGGTGCGCGCCGGCCGCCGCGCGTCGGTGAGCAGCATCAACGCGAGCAGGCCGGCCACCTCACCGTCCTCGGGCAGCTGCGAGCGCAGCAACCGGGTCAGCCGGATGGCCTCGGCGCTGAGCTCGGCCCGGTGCAGCCGCGTCCCGGAACTCGCGGTGTAACCCTCGTTGAAGATCAAATACAGGACCTGCCGTACGGCGATCAGCCGCGCTTCGCGCTCGTCCGGCGGCGGCGGGTGGAACGTGGCCCCGGCGTCCCGGATTCGCTGCTTGGCCCGGCTGATCCGCTGTCCCACTGTGGCCTCCGGCATCAGCAGGGCCCGGGCGATCTCGGCGGTGGTGAGCCCGCCGACGGCGCGCAGGGTCAGCGCCACCTGCGAGGCGGTGCTGAGCGCGGGGTGGGCGCAGAGCAGCAGCAGGGTGAGCGAATCGTCGACGTCGGGCACGGGCGCGCTCTCCGGCTCGTACCGGATCGCCTCCTCGCGCCGGCGCCGAGCCGTCTCGCTGCGCAGCAGCTCGATCCGCCGCCGCGCGGCGACGGTGATCAGCCAGGCCCGCGGGTTGGCCGGCACGCCCTCGGCGGGCCACTGCTGAGCGGCCGCGAGCAGCGCCTCCTGCACGGCGTCCTCGCAGGTGTCGAAGTCGCCGAAGCGGCGCACGACCGCGCCGAGGACCTGCGGCGCACACTCGCGCAGCAGGTCCTCCCAGGCGGCCGGCGCTCTCAGAATTCCCAGCCGCTCATGTCGAGCACCGGGCGCACCTCCACCTCGGTGAAGGCGGCGTCCGGCACCTTCGCCGCCCACTCGACCGCCTCGTCGAAGGTCTCGCAGTCGATCAGGTAGAAGCCCGCCAGATGCTCCTTGGCCTCGGCGAACGGCCCGTCCGAGGAGATCGTCCGGCCGTCGCGGACGGAGACGAACCGGGCCAGCGACGGATCGGCCAGGCCCTCGGACGCGACGTGCACGCCAGCCTTGATCATCTCGTCGCCGAGCTGCAGATGGCCCCGCCCGAACGCCATGCGCTGCTCGTCGCTCAGCGACTCCCAGACGGCCAGCGACTGCTCGTTGGACTGGATCAGAATCAGGTACCGCATCGGGACCTCCACTCGTCGCCGGAATTCTCCCACCAGAGACGTCGAAACCGCCGCCACCGTTTCTACCTCCGGGGTGTAGGGCATTTCCCGGGAGAACCGTCAGGTGGTGCTGGAGCGGCCGGAGCGGTCCTTACACTCCACATCGGAGATGGCGACACCAAGATCAAAGCATTGTGCGGATGTGGCGTGGAAGCCGTTGACCAGGCGATACGCTCCGCGACATGATCTACGACCCGGCCGAGCACTGGTCGCGCCTGCATGCTCGCGCCGACCTGAGCGCCGTCGGACAATCCGGACTGCCCGCCGATCTGAACGCGACCCTCTACCGGGCCCTGGAACGGCGTGTCCGCTGGTTCATCCGCCGCCACCGCCTGCTGGCGGGCGCCCGGACGGCCTTCGACATCGGCGCCGGCATCGGCTACTGGGTCCGGGTGTGGCACGACCTCGGCGTCGAACGGGTGGACGGCTGCGACCTCGTACCGTCGGCGGTCGAGCGCCTGGAAGCCGACTTCGGCCCGCGCGGCGACCGGTTCACCGCGGTGGACGTCGGCGCGGAGGAAGACGCTCTGCCGGATGAGACCTACCCGTTCGTCTCCGTGATGAACGTGCTGCTGCACCTGACCGACGATGAGAAGTTCGAACGCGCGCTGGCCCGGATCGCGGCCCTGGTCGCGCCGGGCGGTCACCTGCTGCTGGTCGAACCGATCCTGCTGGACGCGTCCTACGCCCGGCCGGCCACGGCGGTGCAGACGTCGCGGGCCCGGGTCCTGGACGCCTACCGCGAGCCGCTGCTGAAGGCCGGCCTCACGATGGTCGAACTGCGCGGTGCGGTCGCCACGGCGAACAACCCGATCGAGGCGGGCTCCAAGGACGCTTACCTCCGGTACGTGCGGTGGTGGCGCTGGGTGGCGAAGAGCGTCAAGACGTCACCGCGGAAGCTGCGCTGGATCGGGCCGCTGATGCTGGCATCGGACCGGGTGCTGCTGGCGACAGGGGCGAAACCGTCCAGCAAGATCGTGGCGTTCCGGCGGCCGGCGGCCTGACGGTCACACTCTTCGTAGAGTCCGTGGTTGGCTAGGAGCGCTTGCCGGCTCTTCACTCGCGGGATACGAGGAGAAATGTACGTCGTCTTGGCGTGGTTCAGTGATCGCACAGTGTCCGATGAGGAGAGACGCGCCGGGCGCGCCCGCTTCGAATCGGCCCTCTCCGGGGTGGTGCCGGAGACGTATCTGCGTCACGAGTTCGGTGGTGAGGATTGGGGTGTCACCGTCCTGCACCCCAGCGCGCAGAGCGCGTACCGATGGTCCACGGTCGCCACGGAGAACGCGGTCACCGCAGTGTCGCTCGGCCTGCCCGTCGGTGCTGAGGTGACCGGCGGACCGGTCGCGCTGGCCCGCCGGCTGCTCAGCGGCGGAGACGTCCACCGTGACGTGGTTCCGCCGTTCGCGCTGCTCGCCCTTGACCGCGACGAACGGTTCGCGGTCCAGCAGGACTGGCTCGGCATGTGCCGGCTGTTCACCGGTACGTCCGGCGGGATCACCGCGCTCTGCAGCCGGCCGAGCCTGCTGGCCACCTTCCTGCACGGCGCCGTGGAGCCCGATCTCGAGGCCTGGGCGTCGTACGCGATCTGCGCGCAATTCGGCGGTGACATGTCCCCGATCCGCGGGGTCCGATTGCTGCAGCCGGGCGAGCGGATCACCGGGCGACGGCGACCCAGCGGCGGATGGGCGCTGACCACCCAGGTGAAGTACGGCATCGACGACGTGGTGGCGTCCGGCCTCGCGGCGCAGGGCCGGCCGGTGGACGAGTCGGTGGACCTGGCCGCGCAGGCGATCACCGCCTCCGCGAGCAGCGTCGGTGACCTGTACGCCGACCAGATGAGCCTGGGCCTGTCCGGCGGCAAGGACTCGCGGCTGATCGCGGCCTCCCTGATCGCCGCCAAACGGCTGCCCCAGTTCATCACGAACGAGGACACCGTGGCCGAGGGCGAGGTCGCCCGAGAGCTGACCCGGATTCTGCGCGACAAATACCACTTGGAGCCGGACCACAAACTGGTCAGATCGAGTGCGCCGGCCAGCGTGCTCGCGGTCGGGCTGCACCAGCGCACCACCCAGCTGCAGCGGCGGTACGACTTCCAGTTCCCCTCGACCTACACGGCCCGCCCGGCCGTCCCGGCCCTGCTCTCGGACAGTTTTCCGGCGCCCAGCTTCAGCGGCGCCGCGGGCGAGCTGGCCACCGGCTACTGGTATCCCCAGGTCGACGGCGAGGCGCCGGAGCAGCTGGCCCTGACGCGCCTGATGTCAGGCGTGCCGGGCGATGTGGCCGCCGAGCCGGCGGCCGCGTCCCAACGCGAGCGGATCAACGGGATCATCAACCACGCGAAGGAGATCGGCCTCAGCGACCTGCACCTGCTCGACTACCTCTTCCTGGTCGAGCGGGTCCGCCGCTGGACCACGTCGGCCTACTCGATCGGCAGGATCACACCGCTGCTCTCCCCCGGCTTCATCGCCACCACCTTCGCGCTGACCGTGGAACAGAAACGCGCCTGGCTGCTGCACACCGAATTGATCAAGCGGCTCGTCCCGGAATGGTCGGAGGTGCCCTTCGTCCGGGTGACCACCGGCAAATCCACTGCTACGCGCGTCTGGGAGGGCGACGGTGTCCAGGTGATCGCGGACCTGCTCGACACCGCACACGGACCGATCACCCAACTGGTCCGCCGGGACGCGGTGGAGAAGGCGCTCAGGACAGTGGTCCGCAAGCGTCGGGGCGACCAGCATGCGTTGCGGCAGTTCACCTGGCTGGCGGTGGCCTCGCAGCAGCTGGAGCCGGGCACGGTCCGGCCGCCGACCTCCGCCACATACGCCCGGGTCACCGCGCCGCCCAAGCCGCCGGCGAAGCGGAAGCGGTCACGGTTGCGATGGGTGAAGAAGACCCGGCTCTGGAAGGCCCTCCGCCGGAGGCTGCGCTGACCGGCTCGGCCGAGGCAACCAGGCGACGTCAAGGACGGGTCACCGTTGCCGGAGGGCAAGGTGTCACCGGGTCTGTGCAGCCGACGTTAACGGCTCGCTGTGATCGAAGGTGAACTCCCAAATGATGTAGACGTGCCGGACGCTGTTGCGCAAATCAACCCGGGCGAGTCGTTAGGGAGGGCGGCCGTCGGTGTGAACCAGCAGCTCAAACAGCCGGCGTTGCCCGTCCAGCGGACCTCCGATGAAGCGGACCCATAAACCACCAGCCGTCGCTGTCGCCATCGGCATGGACCCCTGGACGGCGGCGGATTTGTTCTGGCTCCTCATTCATGCTGTATGTCGACTTTCGCCATTCAGTGCCGTCGCAGCCTCGGCGGCGGCCTTCCCGCAGATCTTGATGAGCTAAAACGTTCCAGCCACACCACGCCGCTACAAGGTCCACCATTCGCGCCCCTTTCCTCCTGAGATGACCCCTCAACCTCCACTACCGCCACACACCCTCCAAGCGCCGATCCCGCATACCGGACGAACCCAGTAGTCCATGATCGTTGGATCTACTGCCTATTTGATACTTCTGAATCAATGCGCCGCCTACGCGGTGCGACCGTGCCCGCTCGCGCTCGACGCTCGGCCGGCGTGGCGGTCCGCACCCACAGAGGCTGAACTCAGTCGCCGCCGCCGCCGCCTCCGTTTCCGTCGGATCCGCCCCAATCCCCGGCGTTGCCTGAGGACGTGCCGGATCCGGAGCCGTCGGATCCGGAGTCGCCCTTGCTGGACCGTCGATTCTTCGAGTTACGCCTACTGACCTGATCTCAACAAGATCCGGATAGGTATTTGTATTCGTAGTGGGTCAGGTGCAGCGCGGCGGCGACGATATCGCCGATCCGGCGTGGGCTGACCGTGGTGTGTCGCAGTGTCTTCCAGCGGCCGATCAGGATCGCGAAGCC
>NZ_JBITLX010000044.1:8230-54988 GCF_044465625.1 Actinoplanes sp. NPDC049599 | reverse complement strand
GATTCCGCAACCCCAAAAACCAACGACTACGCACCCGCGCAGCCACCACCCGCCGCCACCGCGGACACCTCAACCCCGCTTAACTTCGAAGAGCCACCTGACTCCGACCAGCGCGTCCTGAGCGAACTTTGGCAGACTCGCTTCATGACGAATCGACCCTCGGTGCCTGCCGTGGTGGTACGGGCCGCGGACGGCGAGCCGATACCAGCGGCCGGAGTACTGCACCTTTTCAAACTGACCGGCGAGCACACGGATGGCCGCCTCGGCCTTGAAGAATTCACCGTGCCGCCGGCCACGCTGGGCGCGCGACCGCACATCCACCGGGGCCACGACGAATACTTCTACGTCCTGTCGGGCGAGCTGACGGTGACAACCAACGACAGCGAGATCGTGCTCGGCCCTTCAGACCTGGTAGCGGCAAGCCGTGGCTCGGTGCACGGCTTCCGCAATGCCAGCGACGACACGCCGGTCCGGGCCCTTTGCATGTACACCCCGCCGGGATATGAACAGTACTTCCGCGACGTCCACGCCGCAGTGGCCGCCGGCACCGAACTCACCGTCGACCTGCTCTCGGAGCTACGCGGCCGATATGAAACCGACAGCCTCTGAACTTGCCGCGGCAGAACAATGCGTTCGAGTGGCGGACAGGTAAGTAGGCATTTTATTTGAGAACCACGCCATTGTGCGCCGCTGTGGCGAGCACCCGCGCCACGGACCCACTCCGTCAAGAACGGCACTATCGACTGGAAAGCTCTGGGCCCGCAGCAGACTCCGACTGGGCAGCTGAGGGCAGACTGATTTGAGTCAATCGCCGATGAACCACAGATACAGGTGCAGCCCGCGTTCGACGACCCGGCACAGCTCAATGGCCTGAGCGACCCAGTCACCGCCCAAATTGGCAGGAAGCTGGTCAAGTTCCGCCAGCAGGAGTGGTACCTGCCTTTGATTGAAGACCGCATCCCCATACGGCGTTAGTGCCCAGAGCATCGGGAACTCCGCAGGGTCCAGATCCGCGAAGCCAGCCGTCCACTCCACCCCGGCTTTAGCGGAGGCGACGACGTTGCCACTGTCACCACGCACCGCCATATTGATCATCAGCCCAGCCTATCGGAGTCCACGGAGACCCACGAAGGATTTATCGACCGTGCCGTGTTCTGCATGCTCATCGCGGCATGAGAGTAAACCGCACCGTTCAGAGCTTCCGCGAAGCCGGACTGCTGTCCTCGGCTGTTCAGGGCCTATTGCCGTCTCGGAACCCGAGCCGTTAAAGGAAACGCTGCCGGACCGCCTCAGCCACCCGGCCCGCCGTCGGGCTCCGGCGCTACTCCGGTGATGGCCTGCGTCTCCCGTCCGATCATCTCCACCAATGGCACGTCGTCGCGGTTGGTGAGGATGACACCGACCCAGCCTGTATCCGGGTAGATGTTCCAGTTGGCGCCGATACCGGGACTTCCGCCGCCGCGCCCGTACGTCCACTGGCCGCCGACGATGGAGGCTGGAGGCCCGTACGTGCTGAACCCCGCCGGGCCAAGCGGGAACTTGGCTGCGGTGAGTACGTCCGCCCAGGGCCGGTCCAGGACCGTTCCGTCACTCAGCCCATGGGCGAACCGAACCAGATCCAACGCGCTGGCGAAGCCGCCGTCGCCGGGGGCATCGATGAAGGCGCGGCCCGGGTTCTTGCCCAGTGTTTCCGTGCGCGGGCTGCCCTTGTCCAGATTGCGGATGGCGTCCACCCGGCTGCCGTCGGCCAGCGTCATGTAGGGGTGAGCGATGTTCGCGTCGGTGAGCCACTGTGGTCTGGTGTAGAACGCCGAGCCGGTCATGCCACAGCGCTTGAAGATGTGTTCCCGGACGTAGTCCCAATACGTCGTGCCAGTCACGGCCTCCACGAGCAGCGCGGAAATGGTGACCTCCGCCTCCGCGTGGGCGGTGTCGGGAATGCCCGGCATGGCAATCAGACGCGCCTGCCGGGCCCGTTGCTGGTAGTACGCGTGCACCTCGTCTCGGCTCTGGAAGACGCGTCGCACGTCCTCGGCCGGGGAGTCCAGCCCGGACGTGCCGGAGAGCAGGTGGTGAATGGTCACCTGCTTGGCGACGTCCTGGGGGAAGCCCGACAGGTATTTGCCCACCGTGTCCGTCAGCTGCAGCTCACCCTGCTGCGCCAACTGCAGAATGGCCACCGCGTAGAACGGCTTGCCCGCCGAGCTGAGGTTGAACGCCGTGCCCTCACGGTTGCGGACTCCCTTCTCCTTGTCGGCCATGCCATAACTGCGGGAAAGCACCGTCCGGCCCCGGTGCGACAGCAACACCACACCGGAGAACTCGCCGGCAGCGGCCAGCTCCGCCACGTACCGGTCGTAGGCTCCCCCGGGCAAGGCCTCCGGCGGGATCCTGTCGTGCCCTGACGAGCCGGTGGGGAGCCAGTCGCCGTGACCGATCCCAGCGCCCACCAGCGGCACGCCGGCGACCGCCGCACCGCCCCATTTCAACATCCGCCGCCGATCGACACCACGTACAGCATCCGAATACAAGATCATCGCCCTTCCCTGGTCGACAGACCTGCGCTGCCAGTGACGCGCAGCGGTCATGCCACCCATTGAAAGCCGACCATCGTCGCGGCGCCGTAAGTGCTTTCCTTACGCCCGCAATACATATCCGCGACCAACTTGCCAGGAGGAGCGACATCCTCACATCGGCATGACAATGCGCCGGAGCGACAGCTGCCGCTCGTCGCTGGTGGTCTGTCCGGGCGATGGCACCGCTTCGGCAGGGTCTCGTCCAGGACAGACATTGACGGGATGCGGGAGCAGCTGACTAACGTCCCGGTGAAGCGGTGCGCGTGGAGATGGCGACGCACGCAACCGGCATCGGCCCGTCGCTGGAAGGCGACGGTCGCATCGTCAGGACCCGGACGCCGGCATCGGCCATCTCGATCCCGGCCTCCAGCGCGGTCAGCCGGTAACCGGCTTGGGCCACGATCGGGCATACGTCCTCGATCGTCAGCGCATGGGACGGCATCACGTTGATTCCGTCCGGCAGCACGGCGTCCGTCATGGTCACGAAGATGCGATCGGCCAGGAGGCCGGGTCCGTCCCGGACCACCAGATGGTCTTGGGAGCCGCACGCGTGCAGCCAGCAGGGACCACCGTTCAGCCGGCGCCGACCTCGTCGCGGTGCTGTCCCAGCATGATGGAGCCAACACCCGCTGTGGCCGTCCGCAGTTTGTGATGAACGACGGGCTGGCCAGCATCCACGGACTGCGGCATGAGCGAGCACTGATCGAGCGCGCGTTGACCGCCGGGCCGGCACTCCACCGCCGTACGCGCTCCGGTCGACTGACCGCCCGCCACCGGCGCGCGTCTGTGACCGTGCGGACAGCCGGAAACGCGTTTCTCCGATTGGCGTTCGCTCCGTAGGATCTCCGGCGATCAAGGGGGATGAAACGGTGGGGGATTTCCAGCAGTTCGTGACAGATGTGACTTCACGTCTGTTCACGATGTCCAAGGGCGAGTTGTACGTCGTCGGCGATGGTCTCGACCGGGACTCGCTCTGGCTCACCTTTCTCGAGTCCTTCCCCGCCGGCACCAATCCGAGGTTCCGTGAGCGATCCGAGTACGACTGCTCGACCTGCCGCGGTTTCATCAAGCACTTCGGCAACGTCGTTGAGATCCACGACGGGCGAGTCCGTACCGTATGGTCCGGGGTGTCGGCATCCGACCCGGTCTTCTCCGTCGTCGCCGCCGCTCTGGACGAGTTCGTTCTTTCGCTGCCGTTGTCCACCATCTTCCGGTCGGCTCAGGCGCAGTACGGGACGAAGACCACCCGAACGCTGCGCGACGGCCAGGTCGAGTTGTGGCACCACCTGCACGCCCGGGTCGAGAAGCGGCATCGCATCGAGGACGTCGGCGCGGCACAGGGCACCTTCGACGCCGCGGTGCAGGTCTTCCAGCGTGGTCTGGCCGAGTTGCCCCGGCACGCTCTGGACACCGTTGTCGACCTCATCGACGACAACGCCCTCTACCGCGGAGCGGAGCATCGCCGGGCGGTGACCGAGTTCCGCTCGCTGCAGAGCCGGTGGGCGCAGGCGACCGACCGACGTGCCTTCGTCTTCGCCAACGCCTTGAACCCGGCGGCCCGGTTGCGCAACACGGTGATCGGCACCCTCGTCCAGGATCTCTCCGCGGCCGTCGACCTGGAGCAGGCGGTCCGGTCGTTCGAGGCGAAGGTGGCGCCGCAGAATTACCAGCGCCCCACGGCGCTGATCACCCCTGGCATGGTCAAGGCCGCCATGAGGACCGTTGCCGAGCTGGGCATCGAGGAGTCGTTGCAGCGGCGGTTCGCCCGGCTGTCCGACGTGTCGGTCACCAACGTGCTGTGGGTCGACAACGACACCCAGGCACGGATGAAGGAGGGCATCGAAGGGCTGCTCATGCAGGCGGCCACCAACCGGTCGTCAGGTGCGTTCCTTCGCGACGCCGAGCCGGAGGAGATTCCCGTGGTCTCCTTCATGAAGGACATCTTGCCCGGCGCCGCCACCATCGACCTGTGGGTCGCCAACACTTACGAGCCGCACCTCGTCAGCCTCACCACCGGCCGGCACCCGGCTGCTCCGCGGTTGTTCAAGTGGGACAACGATTTCGGCTGGTCGTACGGGGGCAACGTCACGGACTCGATCAGGGAGAAGGTCAAGCGGGCCGGCGGCAACGTCACCGGCAAGCTGCGGGTGAGCCTGTCCTGGTTCAACCACGACGACCTGGACCTGCACGTGTACGAACCCAACGGCGACCACATCTGGTACCAGGAGAAGCGTAACAAGCTGGACGTCGACATGAATGCCAGCGGGCCGCTCTCCCGCGAGCCGGTGGAGAACGTCACCTGGACCGACCGCGTCCCCGACGGTGAGTACCGGATCGAGGTGAACCAGTACCGCAAGCGGGACAGCGCCCAGGTGGGCTTCGTGATCGAGACCGAGAGCAACGGGAAGATCGAGCACTACAGCCACGAGCGTGCGGTCGGCCACAAGGAGACCGTCGAGGTGGGCCGGATGACGGTTGCCGGCGGGGTGATCACCGCTTTCCAGCCGGGTATGGACGTGCAACCGGGCAGTGCGGGCAAGGAATTGTGGGGCATCATCACCGAACAGTTCGTACCGGTGTCCACCGTCATGTACTCGCCGAACTACTTCGATGACAACGAGGTCGGCAACCGGCACTACTTCTTCATCTTGAAGGGGTGCGTGAACGACCAGCCGACGCGGGGGATCTACAACGAGTTCCTCCGCAGCGACCTGCTACCGCACCGCAAGGTGTTCGAGGTTCTCGGCGACCGCACCAAGTGCGAGCCGTCGGAGGATCAGCTTTCCGGCCTCGGCTTCAGCTCCACGGTCCGCAACTCTGTGGCCGCCAAGGTGACCATGACCGGCGGCCGGCGCCGCCTCATCAGCATCCAGTTCTGATTCCCTACCCAGATATTCCAGAGAGGCCACCATGACCATTTTCGAGAAGGCCACACGGGAGAAGTTCCGCTATCCGTCGGCCAAGGGACTGCTGACCACCGAACAGCTGTGGGAGCTTCCGCTGACCGCCAAGTCCGGCTTCAGCCTCGATGACGTGGCCAAGGCGGTCAACGCCGAGCTCAAGACCGTCGACACCGAGTCGTTCGTGGCCACCGAGGCCAATCCGGCCAAGTCAACCTTGGAGGCCAAGCTGGAGGTCGTCAAGCACGTCATCGCTGTCCGCCTCGCGGAGGACCAGGCGGCGAAGGCTGTGGCGGCCAAGAAGCTGGAGAAGGAGAAGCTGCTGGCGGCCCTGGGCCGCAAGCAGGACGCGGTCCTGGAAAACCTGACCGAGGCAGAGCTGCTGGCCCGAATCAACAACCTGTAGCCCGCCGACAATCAGCGTTTGCCAGCGGGCCCGCACATCGCCGAGAAGTACGGTCGCCATGCAAGACCCGTGCGGCCAGGCCGGAGAGGATTATTCTCGTCGATGCACGAGATGAGGCCCGCCGCAGTATCTCGATCTACCAAAGACTCGGGGACGACGAGTCAGCCCGGTCGGCTCGGGATGCCCTCGCCGTGATTGAAGGCATCGGTCAATAGTCCCGTGCAGCCTTCGCGGGACGCTTTGCCAGCGCCAGCCCCGCAATCAGGCTGGCCATCGCAAGATCATTTCATCTCAGAGAGCGAACGGGAGACCGCGCACGACACCGTGCTGAAGCTGCCGCGTCGCGGTCACCGCCCAGGTCACCGTGGACACCAAGTCGAACGGGATCACGTCGTTCGCACCACTGCTCAACGCCGTCGAAGCAGGACACCGCACGGTATTCGCGGGTCATTGCTGGGTTGAACGCGCCGAGCGGACGGTCTGGTAGTGGCGGGCCGCGCGGGCGCGGTTTCCGCATGCGACCGAGCACCACTCGCGCCGTGGGTGCGTCATTGCGAAGTAGAGCACGCAACCTGGTGCGTGGCAGGCGCGTAGCACTGAGTTGTTCGGGCCCAGGAGTCGCTGGGCCTCGGCGGCCACTTCGGCGAGGCCACCGGTTACGGGTGAGGCCGCGGTTTCGGGGCCGAAATCGAGGTTGCCCTCCCTCAGCTCCAGTCGCAGGACGGGGGTTTCGCGGGCGGTGGCGTTCACGGTTTCGATCGCCTGCCCCACGTCCGGCACGGCGGAGACTGCCGCGGAACGCTCATCGCCGGTGACGAAGGCTGCGAGCCGGCGGACGGAATCGCGCAGCGCACGCGCGCGTAGGAACTCGTCCCGCGTCGCCGCGATGCCGTGGCGGGCGACGCCGATCGCGTCCAGCCACTCGTCCAGGTCCGAAGGCGCCGCGAAGTCGTCGTGCACGCCGTCGGTGTCGGCCCAGATCGTGGCCATCAGGCGCACCGGGACCGGCTCATCGGGGAGCACCCAGTCGCGTTCGGAAGCCGCATCACCCACGTCATGAAACTTATCACGGGAGATTGGGCTTGCATCCGTTAGGGCATCCGCGTACAACTTCTAACGGGTGATCGGACGATCATCCGTTAGAACAGGAGAGTCCACGTGACCGTCACCATCGCTCCCGTTCAGCCCGAGACCGCTACGGGCGCCGCCAAAGACCTGCTCGACCAGGTACAGAAGGGCCTGGGCCTGGTGCCGAACATGGCCAAAGTCATGGCCAACAGCCCGGCCCTGCTGAAGGGCTACCTCGCCCTGTCCGCTGCGGTCGGCTCCGGGAGCCTGCCCGCGGCCGTACGCGAGCGTCTCGCGGTCGCCACCGCGCAGCTCAACGGCTGCGAGTACTGCCTCTCGGCCCACACCTACATCGGCGCCAACATCGCCAAGGTCGACGCCGCCGAGCTCGACTCAGCCCGACGCGCCGAATCCAAGGACCCGCACGTGGCGGCCCTGCTGAAGCTCTCCAACGCGATCGCCGAACACGCCGGCGACGTCGACGACGCCGCGATCAACGACGCCCGCGCCGTCGGCGTCACCGACCAGGAGATCGGCGAGCTGGTCGCCAACCTCGCCCTGAACGTCCTCACCAACTACTTCAACGTGCTGGCCGACGTCGACAACGACTGGCCCGTCGTCACCATTTAGCCCCACCTCACAGGCAAAGGACACACGATGACTGCGACGCACCAGCTCGCCGACGCGGGCTTCCACGCCGGCGAGCTGGCCGTCCAGCACCAGGCCGGCGTACGGGAGCAAGCCGCCCGGCTCTCACGCATGCTGGAACCGGCAGAGCTCTCCAGCGGTATCGCCGGATTCCTCGCCCAGCGGACTCTGCTCGTCATCACCGGGCGCGACGAGACCGGCCGGCTCTGGACCTCACCGCTCACCGGCCCCGCCGGCTTCCTCGAGGTCCGATCCGGAACCGAACTGGCGGTCCACGGCGGAGTCCCGGCAGGTGACCCGCTCCACGGGATGACCACCGGACAGAAGATCGGCACGACAAGTGTGGAATTCGCCTCGCGACGCCGGGTGCGAATCAACGGCACTCTCACGGTCGCCACCGATGACCTGCTGGTCATCGACATCGAGCAGGCCTACGGCAACTGCCCGCAGTACATCCAGCAACGCCTGCTCACCCCCGACACCGTCAGGCGCGAGCAAGCAGCGACCGACGTGGCGCGTCGCGGCACCACGCTAGAACCGGAACACATCGCCTTGATCCGATCAGCCGACACCTTCCTGCTCGGCACCGTGCACCCGCAACGCGGCGCCGACGCCTCCCACCGCGGAGGACCGCCCGGCTTCGTCCGCGTCGACGAACGCGGACTGTGGTGGCCGGACTATCCCGGCAACAATCTCTTCAACAGCCTCGGCAACCTGGCCGTGAGCCCCGAGACAGCACTGCTGTTCCCCGACTTCACCACCGGCCGCACCCTGCACCTGTCCGGAACGTCGAGGACCGAATGGGGCGAGGCCGGAAGGCCCGGCGACGACGGGCGCACCGGCCGCATCGTCCGCTTCGACCTCGCAAGCCTCACCGCCGCACGTCGGCTCCCGGTGCGCGAAGTCGCCCACCACCCCTACCCGCGCAATCCCGTGCTCACCGATGAGAGGCCCGATTTCGATGACCGAATCCCGTCTGCCGTTCCCGCCCTACGACCTGGCAACCGCCCTGCACAAGGTCCAGGCCGCTGAGGACGCCTGGAACACCCGCGATCCCGAGAAGGTCGCCCTGGCCTACACGCCCGACTCACAGTGGCGGAACCGGGACGTGCACCTGATCGGCCGCCCGGCGATCATCGAGTTCCTGACCCGCAAATGGGAACGTGAGCAGGATTACGCACTCCGCAAGGGCCTGTGGGGATTCCGCGAGAACCGTATCGCCGTGCGCTTCCAGTACGAATGGCACGACACCGAAGGCCAGTGGTGGCGCAGCTACGGCAACGAGCTATGGGAATTCACCGCCAACGGCCTCATGAGCCGACGCGAGGCATCCATCAACGACCACCACATCGACAGATCCGAACGCCGCATCATCGGCCCCCGCCCAGAATCCGAGCGCGACCTCGACTTCCCCATCTGGTGAGCACCATCTCCGTACCGCAAAGCCAGAAGCAGACATACACCGCTCCAGGGAGACCGCCCGGACAGCCTGAACTCGCCCTCTTCCTACTCACGGGACTCGTCGCCCGGCAGCATGCCGACTGCCGATGGCCAGAAGAGCGTCGCCGTCCGGATCACACGGTGACTGCCTGATCGTGTTCCCTGTTCTCGTCCTGGTGGCTGGTGTTCGGATGCAACGCTGTGCGTAGCGCGAGTGGTGGGTGGGTCAGCAGGTCCTTCACCCGCGCCCGGCGGGGGCGTTCGTTCTGCCGCCGGAGGGCGGCGAGGGTGCCACGGACGGCTGCCGCCCAGGCGTGCAAGGCGGCCGGGCCGGCCTGCCGGACGGCGATGCGATCGCATGCCGCCTCCGACCACCATCGGCCGGCCACAGTGAGCATCGCCGTGCCGGTGACGGCGGTCGCCGCAGCTCGCAGGTCGAAGCTGGCCAGCGCGCCGACGACCAGGCCGACGCCCACCCGAGCGTTGAGCCGCCGTGCCGCGCCGTCGCGCCGGGCAAGGTGTGCCACCTCGTGCCACAGCACGAAATGCGCCAGCTCGCGGTGGCGTTCGGTACCTGACCCGAGCACGATCCATGCTCGGCGGCCCAGCCGGTAACACCGGTCCTGGGCCGGCGCCGGCTGGATCCGCACTTCGAGCTGCTGGAGTCCGAGACGATCCAGCAACGGCCGCATGCTCTCGGGCACGGGCAGCGTCGTCGGGGCGTACGCCAGGGACCGGCGGAACCGCCGACGAAGAAGGACCGGGGCAAGCAGAGCAGACAGCAGCACCGTTGCCGCCCCCAAGGCGAGGACCAGTTCGGGGCCGGACGTGTCCCAGGTGATGGCCAGCACGGTGCACCACAGCAGAGCGTACGGAATCAGGCCGCCCACCATGCCGGCGGCGGCGCGCCCGCGCCCGGGCACGCGGTCCGCGTGAGATCCCAGCTCCGCCAGGAGCGTCCGGACTTCGCTGACACCCGTTTCCTGACAGCAGGCGCTGTGATCGCCCTCGGCGAGGGCCGCGCGCACCATGGCCGGTTCAGCGCCCGCGGCGCGCAGCAGCGACGTCCCGGGGCCGTCTGCCGGGTCAAGGGCGGCGAAGAGGATGTCGGCGGTCGTCGCCTGGTCACGGCCGGACGCTCTGGCCCGCTCGATGGCACTGTGGACGATGTCCCTGGCTGTCACGGAGGGCAACCGCACATCAGCCGAAGCTTCCGCGTCCAGCGTCGCGGCCGACGGTGGTACGGCGCGAAGGCGTTCGGCGCTCGAGCCCAGCACGTGCCGCGCACTGCCCTCGGCGCCTGCCAGGCCGAGCAGCACGTGATAGCCGCCGACCGCCCTGTCGCCGCGGTTGTGGGCCGCTTCCGCGGCCAGCACGAGCGCTCGGCCCGCCTGATCGGTCAACCGCATGGTCCACCACCTCGGCCGGCATCGTGCCACATCCGGCCACCAGACGAGACCCGGCAGCACATGCCTGCGCGATCACAGCCACGGACAACCCGCCGCGAACGTGCCCGAGTTGCTCGAACCTGTTGTTCATCGACAGGGACGCATACAGAGTCTCCTAGCGCGGACCCCAACTGGTGGCGCGCCGGTGAACTCCGTTGGTGTTGCTGCGAGCGATTGTGACCGCTTTGGTGACGAGCTGTTCCCAAGCATCGACTATGAACGGAGCAACGGCAGGGTCGAATCCGGCGATCAGCTTGACGGTTCGGGTCACGGACTCAGCGGCCCGTACTGCTTCGTCGCGGTGGGCAGGTTGCTCCTCGCGGCTCAGCTCCGTTATCGCTGCGGCAACGGATAGCTGAGACTCGGCCACGGCAACAGATACGCCAGCGGGTTTGGGACTGCTCGGCCTGGGTGTCTTCCTCGCGATCGGCACGTACATGGTGGTCGACCTTCCACCGGTGACCCGGGCCGGAAGCGCCGTCCTGCTCCGGGAGCGAGCTGAGCTGAGCGACTCTGCATCATGGTTCCGGCGGGTGGCGGCCAACGGTGAATCGGAACTGTGGCGAATGGATGCCGCCTTCGCCGAGCAGGCAGGCGCCTTCTCCGGCGAACTCCCGAAACTTCCGGTCAACAAGGAGGACGTTCATCAGCACCGATTGGTGGCACTGGAGGGAAATGTCCGATCAAGCCTCTTCCCTCAACGTGAAGGGTGATCCCCGGGTCTGACCATCGCGGTCCGAGGCGACGCCGGTGTCATCGAGCCGATGACGGGCCCGGACCAACACGATGCCAAATCTGTTCCAGGCCTGCCCGACGATCTTGTACCCGTCGATGCGGCAGCTCGACAGCGGAGGGGCTGCATTGGGCGTTGGGCCTTGGTCACATGGTCGCTCGAGTCCGCCGTCGCCCGATCACCTGGACGCGCCTCCTACCGGATCACCACCTTCGCAAGATCGATAGCGAAGAGATCGACTACGATGCGCCGAACTCATCGATCACGGGGAATCTTCATGACGGGCACTGTCGCACGGCCACCACGTTCCTGGGAGCTCGGCACGGTCACGCTGCTTCTGGCAGTCGCCGCTACGGCCGGGTTCAGCGTGTTCTGCCTGGTCAGTGATCTGGCTCTGCGGCACGCCCTGCAGACCGACGGCGGCGGCAAGGTCTCCCCGTGGCTGATCTGGGTCGTCGAGCACACGGATGTGCTCGCGACGGTGAACCTGCTGCTGATCCTCGTCTACGTGGGCGGCTTTTACCGCTGGCGCCGGCGCAGTCGGGACATACTTCGCCGTTTCGTGTCGAACCCGGACACCCAGGTGCGGCACTGGTCGATCCTGGCGTGGTACGCGGCGCTTGTCGCCACTGTCCTCATCTCGCTGACCAACTTCGGCGCGGAGCCCGGCAACCGGGACGAGGCCGTGTCCACCCTCGGTGTCAACGCACTCCACTGGGGTGTCCGGACCGTCGGGCTCGCCCTTCTGGCCATCGGCATCGTGCAGATCCGCGACCGGGTCCGCCGAGTGATCGCCGAGCCCCGCATTCCAGCGCCAGCGGCTCCTCGCCCGGCGCCCGCAGCCGCTCCGGCCGGCTCCGCTCCGGTGACCGCGACCGCTCCGAAGAGCCCAGTTCGGGTCCTGGAACCCGTTCCCGGATCAGCCGGCCTCCCACCGGCCGACGACGCTTTCTGGGAGCGGGTCCGAGACACGGCCGCCGACGCGGACCTCGCCCTACTGCAAAGGACCGGTGGGCAGGCATACGGGTGGAAGCTAGTACCGGCGGGCGGTGACATCTCCACGGTCCGGGCGGCGCTGCGGGCCGGCGCCGTCGTGACGGTCTTCACCGAGACGCCGTCCGCACAGGCACCGGGGAAGAAATACAAACCGGTCGCCGCCGAGGAGTACCACGGCTTCCTGGAGTCCGGCGAGACCGGGGCGATCTGGTATCAGCCCGTCGACCGGTGGCGCCTGCAGGCTTTCCTGACCCGTGCGGGCTCGGCCGGACGGTGGGCGCTCTACCCAGTCACAGATGCCGCTGCCCTCCGCGCTGTCGTGCCGGCCGAACAGTAGGTCACGGGCTGGACCGCTCTGCCGCCTCGGCTGACGGGATGATCAGACAGGATTGACCCGTGAAGTCCGCGGCTCGGTCTCGTCCGTGGTGTCGTCCTCGCTCGGCGCTTGCCGGGCTTCGCTTCCCAGCCGAAGTGATCGCCGTGGCGGGTGCGCCGGTATCTGCGTTACGGGATGCCTGAGTCCCGGTTGGCCGTTCCCTCGGGCCCATCACGTCCCCTCGTGGGTCCGCACGGCATGGCGGCATCGCCGGCGCAACAGCCGGGGTGACACGGTCATTCCACCCCGGACACGCCCGCCACCAATGCCGATCGACCCGACGGGTACCGAATACAGTTCCGCCATCTCCCGCAGAAGGGACACCACGGTGCCGGTTACGAACGTCGACGATCTCCCACTCCCCGAAGACTGGCGCCGCCCTGGACGCCTTGGCCGCGCCGCGATGCTGGACACGCCGATCCTGGTCGACATCGGCTGGTGGAACGCCCAGCTCGTCGATCTGGGGCTCCCGGGCGGCCCCATCATCGGCATCAGAGAAGGCCGGAAGGCAGCGGATGACCGCGCGGATATCAGCCGCCGTGAAATGTTGGCGCTCGACCCGAATCTGCCAGACGCGACGCTACGCCGACTCTGGTACGCGCTGGCGTGGGGAACCGGCACAAAACCACGGCTGGGCCGCAAGCGCCTGGAGTGGGTAGCGGCCCGCATGCCAACTGTGCGGGAGGCCCTCGAGTCGGCTGCCAGCGAGGCTCACCAACTGCCGAAGGTCGCCTACGCGACCCTCTTCCCGCACGATCGCCGAACCGCAGTGAAGTACCTCGGACCGGCCTTCTTCACCAAGTTCCTCTACTTCAGCCCTGGCGCGACCGCCAGCAAACAGGCCCCGATCCTGGACACCCGCGTAGCCCGCCGCCTGCAGACCCACCATGGCTGGAACTCCCTGCGGACCGGCGGCCGCTGGCCCGCAGGGACGTACGACCGCTACTGCCGCCTGCTTACCCGCTGGGCGCAGGAGGCCACCACCTACCAAGACCGCGAAGTGTGGCCGGATGAACTGGAGCAATGGCTCTTCGCCCAGAGGTGAACTGACCTCGCCCGCCTGAGCCACCGGCCGTAACGAACGAAGATGGGCCTGGTCGTTACCCGGGGAGCGAAAAGTCAGCGATCAAGCCGCTGACCAACGACTCCGCAAACGACCTGCACAGACGCGAAGCAGTTCGGAGCAGCTCAGAGCCGTTGAACGCGGTTCAGCGCAGGTGGGAGCAACCCGCTGCTCCCAATCTGCTCCCCCATCGCCCTCCCACAACGGCTACCCGGACGCCAACACGAGCTCAGCAATGCCCCCTGGTTGGCTCGCCACGCGCACTTGATGTGGCATGACAGTGCGCGGAGTCCGCCGCCGGCCTGCGGGCCTGGTAGTGCGCCTGGCGCGCCGGCACACCGTTCTCGCAAACATCCGTGCCGGCGGTCCCACGGTTCGTTGCCGTCCCGTCAGTGGTCAAGCCTGAGCTCAGGCATCCGTAGGAGCACGGCCCGCGGGCGTCACAGAGGCGACGGTTCTAATCCTGGCTTCAGGTTGATCGGGGAGGATGAGCGGCAAAGCATCGACGGGAAGGGGGCGGGCCGGCGTGCGGATCATGATCGCGGATGATGACGGGGCGATCCGTGATTCGCTGGAGCGGGTGCTCCAGGTCGAGGGTTACGACACCAGCACCGTCGCCAACGGTCTCGCCGTGCTCGACGGGGTCGGTGGGGCGGGCGGTGACGCGCTGGATCTGCTGATCCTCGACGTGATGATGCCTCGCCTCGGCGGGTTGGAGACCTGCCGGCGGTTGCGGGCCGCGGGTCGGGATCTGCCGGTGCTGATGCTGACCGCCCGTGACCAGGTCTCCGACCGGGTCGCGGGGCTCGACGCGGGCGCCGACGACTACCTGCCCAAGCCGTTCGCCACCGAGGAGTTGCTGGCCCGGGTGCGGGCGCTGCTGCGCCGGCGCACGCCGGCCGGCTTGGAGACGCAGATCCTGTCGTTCGCCGACGTCCGGGTCGATCCCGACAGGTTCGAGGCGTGGCGTGGCGGGCGGTCGCTGCGCTTGACCCGGACCGAGTTCTCCCTGCTGGAGGTTCTCGTGCGCAACGCGACCCGGGTCTTGACCCGCGACGCGCTGTTCGAGGCGATCTGGGGCTTCGACATGAGCGCCACCGCCAACAACCTCCAGGTGTACGTGAGCTACCTGCGCCGCAAGATGGAGGCCGAGGGTGAACCGCGATTGATCTACACGCTGCGCGGCCTGGGATACACGTTGCGGGAGACTCCTCCGTGAGCAAACCCGCCGGCCGGGAACCGCGCCGGCTGACCCGTTGGTGGCGCCGGTGGTCCCTGCGGACCAGGATGACGGTGATCGCGGCGACAGCCATCGCGGTCAGCGTGTTCGTGTCCTTCCAGGTGGCCAGCGAGCTAATGGCCAGGGAGCTGCAGGACACCGCCGAGGATCAGCTGCGCGCCGACTCCCGCGTCCTGGCGATGAGCGCGGAGCGCGGCGGTCTGGCGCAGGTAGAGCTACCGCCGTATCCCGGATCCGGGCGGCTGGTGCGGGTCATCCTGCCCGACGGCTCGACCCGGACGCCGGCCGGCCAAGCCGCGCTGCCCACGGTCAGTGAGCTCGCTGGGCGCGTGGCGCAGGGCGCGTCGGCGGACCTGATGGAGTCGGGCGACAGCGACGAAGACGGCTACATCATCTACACGCTGCGGGTGGGCGACGGCGCGGTCCAGGTGGCCCGCGTCGCCGACGACAGCCCGATCAACCAGTTCGGGTTCGGCATGCTGCTGATCGGGCTGCTCTGCGTGGTCGGCGGCGCCCTTGTCGGACGGACCGTGGCGCGGACCGGGCTGGCACCGATCGACCGGCTGACCGCCGCCGCCGTACGTGTCGCGCGCACCCGGGATCTCGACGCCGACATCCCGGATGAGGGCGGTGGGGAGATCCGGCGGCTGGTCCAGGCGATCAACGACATGCTCGCCGCGCTCCGGGACTCCCGGCGGGCCCAGCGGCTGCTCGCCGAGGACGCCGCCCACGAGCTCAAGACCCCGCTCACCAGCCTGCGCCTCAACGTCGAGCTGCTGATCCGGCTCGATCGGCGCGGCACCCTGCACAGCGCACTGTCGGCGGAGAGCCGGAATCGGTTGCTCAACGATCTCGGCACCCAGGTGGCCGAGTTGAGCACCCTGGCCGCCGAGCTGACCGAGGTGGCGCGCGGTGACCTCAGCGACGAGAGCACCGAGCTGCTCGACCTCGCCGACGTGGTGGTGGCCGCCGCGACCCGGGCGCGTTCGCGCGTGCCTGACATCGAGGTCGCGCTCGACGTGACCTCGATGTGGGTGAGCGGGCGTCCCGCTGCGCTCCAGCGGGCGGTGCTGAACCTCATCGACAACGCCGGCAAGTGGTCGCCCGCGGACCAGCCGGTCCAGGTCCGGCTGCGTGCCGAGGGCGCGTCGGCGGTGCTCGAGGTCGACGACGCCGGGCCGGGCATCGATGCGGTTGACGTACCGCGGGTGTTCGACCGGTTCTACCGTGCCGACAGTGCCCGGGGGTTGCCGGGATCCGGTCTGGGGCTGTCGATCGTGCAGCGGGTCGTCCACGCCCACGGCGGCCGGGCCACCGCCGGCCGATCCGCACGCGGTGGCGCGCTGCTCCGGGTCGACCTTCCGACTACGGCCCCGCCCGCGCCGATCGCGCGGCCCACCGCCGGGGAGGACACCGCGGTGCACTGACCCGCCCGGCGGCGCGGCCAAGGACAGGGGACGGCGACCCTCGGGCATCGCCCCGCGCGGCCCACCGCCGGGGGCAGGACACCGCGGTGCACTGACCCGCCCGGCGGCGCGGCCAAGGACAACGGACGGCGACCCTCGGGCATCGCCCCGCGCAGCCCACCGCCGGGGCAGGACACCGCGCTGCGGCGACCCGGCCCCGGCCGCACGGCGCAGGACAGCGGCCCACAACCGGGCAGGACACCGCGATGCGCCGACCCCAGCCCCGGCGCGTCACGCGGGACCGGAGGGCGGCGGCCGTCGGGCCCACGAAAGGACACGGGACGGGCTGGATGCCCGTCCCGGATCTCGTCCGTGCCACTGTGCTCACCGTTGCAGCGCGGGCTCCTCCTCGTCGGCGAGCGAGCGTCGACCGATCGGCGCCCCCGCCGCTGGACGGGACAGCCGGCTCGGCCACCAGATCCGCCGGCCGATCAGCAGGGTGAGGGCGGGCACCAGGACCGACCGCACCAGCAGGGCGTCGAGCAGCACGCCGAAGGCGACCAGGAATCCGACCTCGATCAGCATCACCAGCGGAAGTGAGACGAGGACCGCGAACGTGGCCGCCAGGACCAGGCCTGCCGAGGTGATGACGCCACCGGTGGCGGAGAGGGCTTTGAGCATGCCCTCTCCGGTGCCGAGACGCGCGGTCTCCTCCCGGGCCCGGCTGGTCAGGAAGATGTTGTAGTCGACGCCGAGCGCCACCAGGAACAGAAATGCCAACAGCGGCACCGAATAGTCGACACCTTTGAACCCGAGGATCGTGTCGAAGACAAACACGCTGCCGCCGAAGGCCGCGGCGAACGAGACGACCACGGTGGCCATCAGGACCAGCGGGGCTACGATCGCGCGCAGCAGCAGCCCGAGCACGATCAGGACGACGGCGAGCACCAGCGGGATCACCAACTTCTCGTCGCGCCTGGTGGTCACCTCGGTGTCGAGGTTCTCCGCACTCGGCCCGCCGACGATCGCCTCCGCCCCGCTCACCGCGTGCACGGCGGTGCGCACCCGCTTGATCGTGTCGTACTCAGCGACGGTGTCCGGCGCATCCTTCGGGAACACGGAGATGTCGACCCAGCCAGCCTTGGTCTCACCCGGGAAGACCTGGGCCACGCCGGGGGTGCCCTTGACGACGTCGAGGACCCGCACCTGGTACGCCGGCCGCGTGTAGATCGTCATCGGCATGCCGCCGAGTTCCGGGAAGTGCTGACGGACAACGGTGAAGCCGGTGACCGACTCCGGCGCGGACAGGAACTGGTCCTGCTCCCGCAGGGCGCCGGTGTTGCCCGCCAGCCCGATGGCGAGCACGCCGAGGACTCCGAGCGAGCCGAGCGTCGCCACCCACCGGCGGCGGCTGATGGCGGCGCCGAGCCGTCCCCACAGCCCCGGCTTCTCCTGCACGGCCGTGCTGAACCGTGGGATGGCCGGCCAGAAGATCCGCCTGCCGAGCACCACGAGCACCGCCGGGAACAGCGTCAGCATGGCCACCAGCGCGCACAGGATGCCGGCCGCACCGATCGGGCCCAACCCGCTGGTGCTGTTCAGGTCGGCGACGAGCAGGCAGAGCAGGCCGGCGACCACGGTGGCCGCGGACGCGACGATCGCCGGCGCCGCCCCGCGCAGCGCGTGGATCATCGCGACCCGGACGTTCTCGTGGTGGTGCAGTGCCTCCCGATATCGGGAGATGAGCAGCAGCGCGTAGTCCGTGCCGACGCCGAACACCAGGATCGTCAGCAGCGCCGAGTTCTGGTTGTTGACCACGATGCCGAAGCCCTTGACGAGCAGGTAGACGGTCGCCATCGCGGTCATTGCGGCCGCGCCCACGGCCATCAGCGGGATGAACCACAACACCGGGCTGCGGTAGGTGAGGATGAGCAGGAGCGTGACGACGATGACGGTGGTGAGGAAGACCTGCAGGTCGATGCCGTCGAAGACGGCGTCCATGTCGCCGTCGATCGCGGCCGGGCCGGTCACCTCGAGTTCCAGGCCGGCGGGGCGGTCCTTCGCGGCGTCACGCAACGGGCCGACGAGGTCCTCCGGTGCGCCGTAGGTCGTGCTCACGTCGAGCGTGAACATCATCGCCTTGCCGTCGGTGGAGCGGCTCGTCGGTGGGCCCTCGTCCTCCTCGCCGGCCGGGGCCGCCAGCTTCGGCGGGTACCGCTTGGCTAGGGTGTTGTAGTGGCGCTCGACCGTCGCGCGGTCGGCGTCGGTCACGCCGCCGGCACGGTGGTACACGAAGACGAACGTGTTGTCCTCACCGCCGGGCAGGCTGTCCTCCAGCGCCGCCACCTTGGTGGACTCGGCACCTGCCGGCAGGAGGTCCACGGCTCTGTCGGTGGTGACCGAGCTCAACTTTCCGCTCAACGGCACCATGACCGCCGCCAGCACCAACCACAAGCCGATCACCAACCACGGCACCCACCGGCCCGCCCACCGACCGGCCGGCGCTTCTCTGGGCGGCGCTGCGTTGACTGACATCAATAGCCTCCTGACGGGTTGCATCGCTTGTCTGAGGCCAACTTCGTACCGAGCGAATCTGAGACGACCGTTAATCCGGTGATCAGACCGGTCGGCAAGGCCCAGGCGACACAGCCGTCGGACCGGATGAGCAACGCGGCACGGCTCTCGTGCGGGAACGGCGCTCCGGGAGTAGTACCGCGGTACCGCCTCCCTCTCGGCGATGACGACCGCGGTACGACGAAAAGACGGGATCTGTCCTAGCGTCCGGGCTATGAGGAGATCTGACAGTCCACGGTGGAAGTTCACGGCGGGCGCCATGACGCTGGTGACAGCGTTCGCTGCTGTCGCCGCTTGCGGGTCGGAGGCCGACAACAGTGCGGCGCTCCCAGCTGCCGGCCCGCACAGCATGCACGCGGGCGCGTCGTCGGCTCCACCGCAGTCGCTGCGTGCCGGCGAGCGGTTCCTGGACCTGAAGATGGCCGAGGCCTACACGCCTGCGGCGCCGGAGGGCGGCGGCACGGACGAGTACCGGTGCCAGGTGATCGATCCGGGCCTGACCAA
The DNA here is from genome assembly GCF_044465625.1 of Actinoplanes sp. NPDC049599. Classification (NCBI taxonomy): domain Bacteria; kingdom Bacillati; phylum Actinomycetota; class Actinomycetes; order Micromonosporales; family Micromonosporaceae; genus Actinoplanes; species Actinoplanes sp. NPDC049599. The sequence goes on along the minus strand of NZ_JBITLX010000044.1, from coordinate 35,610 downwards.
GACGGCGTTCGTGACCGGGACCCAATTCGCACCGGAGAACGTCGCCATCGCGCACCACGCCATCGTGTACGCGGTGCCGTCGGACCGCGCCGCCCTGGTGCGTAAGCAGGACGCGAAGACGCCCGGCCTCGGCTGGCAGTGTTTCGGCGGGACCGGCGGGACCGGCGCCGACGTGGAGGGCGACGACCAGGGCGCGACGTGGGTGGACACCTGGGCGCCGGGCGCCACGGAGACCCTGTTCACCCAGGACATCGGCGTCAGGCTGGGGCCGGGCAGCCTGGTCATCCTCCAGATCCACTACAGCCTGCTCGCGACCGACGGCAAACCGACCGGGTCGGATCGCTCGGCGGTGCAGCTGCGGCTGACGGACGGCACGCCCCAGACCCGGGAACTCGAAACGTGGTCGCTCGACGCGCCGACCGACCTGCCCTGCGCCGCCGACGAGTCGGGTCCGCGCTGTGACCGGGCGGCCTCGATCGCGGACGTGACGAAGCGGTTCGGACCGGATGTCGGCGAGTCGGCGGACCGTCAGGTGGAGGAATGCAACCCGGGCGGCGTGCCGAAGCCCGGTAACACCCAGACCTGCGACCAGAAGGTGCCGGCGCCGATGACGCTGTTCGCCGGTTTCGGCCACATGCATCTGCTCGGGCGGGCCATCAAGGTCGAACTCAACCCGGGTACGCCGAACGCCAGGGTCGTGCTGGACGTGCCGCAGTTCGACTTCGACAACCAGCGGCTGATGAAGCTGCCGTCGCCGGTGGAGATCGGTCCGGGGGACACGCTGCGGGTGACGTGTACGCACGACGCGAGACTGCGCAGACAGCTGCCGCAGCTGAAGAAGCTGCCGCCCCGCTACGTGGTGTGGCTGCAGGCGGACCCGGCAGCGGAGCGGCCGGTACTACGGTCGCGCCCTCGACGGACGCGCGAGATGACAGGCTGGACCGGCCGGGTAAGTCTCAGGTTGTAGGCGAGGATGACCGCCTGGATCCGGTCCCGTGCGCCGATCTTGGCGAGGACCCGCCCGACGTGGGTCTTCACCGTCGACTCCGACAGCGTGAACCCTTGCGCGATCTCGCCGTTGGTGAGGCTCCCGGATATCGGGAGCCTTCTACGGATTGGTCGGCGGACAGCCGCCTGACCTGCGGAAATATGTGGGCGATACTGGGATCGAACCAGTGACCTCTCCGGTGTGAACGGAGCGCTCTCCCGCTGAGCTAATCGCCCTCAACGGAGTCAGACTGTACCGGACCCTGGCCCGCTCGCGCGAACCAGGGTCCCGGCGCGTCAGGCTCCGGCGAGGAAGTTCCAGGTCAGTGCGGCCAGGTCGACGTCCATGGTCAGTTTGACCGAGAGCCAGACCACCGCCGAGATGAAGATGAAGCCCGCCGTGCCGATCAGGGCGCGCATCGGCAGGGATTGGCGCAGCACCCAGTGGGTCCAGGACTGGACGTGCTTCTTGGTGAAGTGCAGCAGCCGGCGGGCCCAGTGGAACTCGATCGCCCAGATCGCCAGGCCCAGGATCACGATCGCCCAGCCGGGGCCGGGGAACGGGATCAGCACGATGCCGACCGCCACCACGATCGCGCCCAGCACGCCGACGCCGATCTTCAGCGCCAGGTGGCCGGACGGGTTGCTGCGGATGCGGTCCAGTACGCCGCGATGTGAGCGTTCTTCGGTCAGGGGCTCGGATTGGGACATCTCGTTCACTTTCGCGGCAAAGATCGCGGGCTCCCGGTCATTTCATCCCCTAGTGTTCCCCGCCCCCGTCACTACCCGGGAGGAATGGACGTTACCGGAGTGAGTCAACTGCTGGACCACCCGACGCCGGGCGGAACCGAGTACATGGGCAGAACAGGACAAGATACCGTTTAACGCCTCGTTCGGAGAGCTTATCGGAACCGTCTTCCCACTACTGGGTGAGATCAGCGTATGGCGGAGCGTAATGACAGGGATCACCTGAGTATGGGAAACGCGGGGTTCACCAGCCTCGCAGCGGTGCCGGGGGGAGTTCGTCCATGAGTACCATTCGTCCAACGACCGTCGAGGTCGAAACCTCGCTGCGGCTCGTAGCGCCAGATGCCACGGCTCTGCCCGTGCGCGCCAGTCTGCGGTACGACCCAGCCGACCCGTATGCAGTGCACGTGTTGTTCCACGCGGAATCAGCCGGTGGGGAAGCCGTTAGCTGGTCCTTCGCACGGGAACTGCTCGTGACCGGGCTCGATGAGCCGGCGGGTATCGGGGACGTCCGGGTGTGGCCGTGGGCCACGCCGCGGGGCGACTTCGTGGCCCTCGCGCTGTCGTCACCAGACGGCAACGCACTGTTCGAAGTACCGCGCAGTGTCCTGGTCCGGTTCCTGCGACGCACCTATGTCGTGGTGCCGCGGGGCCGGGAGTCCGAGCACCTGGACGTGGACGCCGCGGTCAACCGGCTGCTGGCCGGCCGATAGGCGACAGGAATTACCGGGGCGACCCGCGCGGACACTGCCGGTCCGCGCGGGTCGCCCTTTTCCTGCCCACGACCCGAAACGCACAGACGCTCACGACCCGAAACGCACCGACGCCCGCGCGCCGAAACGGACACCCGTCCGCCAGCCGAAACAGACAGACGCTTGACAGCTGAAACGGACACCGCACGCACACCACCCGAAACGGACAGACGCCCGTGACCCGAAACGGACACCACTCCCCCGCCAGCCGAAACGGACCGGCACCCGCGAGCCGAAACGGACAGACGACGGGTTAAAGCCGAATCCCGGGCGGAAAGCGAATAGCACCACCGAACGCTCTTTATGTCTGATTTGCCCCTTGATTTCTCCGCCGCGGCGCCGATATCGGCCGGCACCGGCACTCACACGTGCATCCCTGGTCAAGGCCCGATACGGTCGGCTCGATGGTCACCTCCACCGCGCGCCCGAGCAGGTCCGCACCCGCCCCGAACTGGGCGGGCGTGGGCACGTTCACGCTGTCCGGGACCGATCTGGCGATGCCGCACCCGGCGCCGCGCCGGCTGCCGCACCACCTGCTGGCGCTGACCACCGCCGGGCACGGCACGGTTGAGATCGACTTCGCGGTCCAGCGATGCCGGCCCGGCACCCTGCTGTGGATCCGGCCCGGGCAGGCGGTGCGCTTCGGCGTCGAGCCGGGACTGGACGCCACCCTGGTCTCCTGGGAGCGCGCGCTGCTCTCGGCCGCCGACGTCACCGGCGTACCGGTGGACGATCTTCCCGGGCCGAGCAGCTGGCAGCTGGCCGGCGAGGACGAGGATGCGGTGATCACCGAGGTCGCCCAGCTCGGGGTCGACTGCACCCGGCACACCTCCGGCGCGGTCGCCGCCGCGCTGCTGCGCCACCAGCTCGCGGTCCTGCTGCTGCGGATCGCGTTGCTGGGCGCCGGCAACGACCGGTTCGCCGGCACCACCAGCGCGGAGGGCCGGACCTTCGCGCGGTTCCGCCGCGACCTGGAGGACGGCCATCCGCACAGCCGCCGGGTCGAGGACTACGCCGCCCGGCTCGGCTGCTCGGTGCGCACGCTGACCCGGGCCTGCCTCGCCGTCACCGGCCGCACCGCCAAACAGGTCGTCGACGACCGGGTCGCGCTGGAGGCGCAACGGCTGCTGGCCTGCACCGACCTGTCCGTGGCGGAGATCGGCCGGCGGCTCGGCTTCGGCGAGCCGACCAACTTCGGGCGCTTCTTCCACCGCGAGGCGGGGCTCAGCCCGGGCGCCTTCCGGGCCGGCGCCGCGGCGGCGATGCCCGATCAGGTGGCCGACGACGTGGCCGACATCGGCGCCCGGGTCCCGGTCCAGCGACTGGCCGCTGACTGACGGTGATGCCCGAATTCCCATTATTCCCGGGGTGCGCGAGGGTCACGTGCTCCGACGCGGCATGATGGAGGTGTGCAGATCTCCGCGCGCGGCGACTACGCGGTGCGGGCGGCGCTGAGCTTGGCCCACGCCCACCCGGCCCTGATGTCCGCCCAGGCCATTGCCCAAGACCAGAACATGCCCCGGAAGTTCCTCGAGGCAGTGCTGGCTGATCTGCGTCGCGCCGGGGTGGTCCGAGCCCAGCGCGGCGCCGAAGGTGGCTACACACTGTCACAGAGCCCTCGGGACGTGACGATCGGCCAGGTGCTGCGGGCCGTCGACGGTCCACTCGCGGGGGTCCGCGGGCTGCGTCCGGAGGAGACCCACTATTCCGGAGCGGCCGAGAACCTGCCCAACCTCTGGGTCGCCGTCCGCTCGGCGGTCCGCGAGGTGGTCGACGAGGTGAGCCTCGCCGAGCTGATCAGCGGGCGGATGCCGGCCCACGTCCGCAAGCTCACCACCCGGCCGGACGCCTGGCAGCCGCGCTGAGAGGTTTGCCGAGATCCACCATCGGGAATCTTCCGGCCATCTGGCTCTCCACGGAAGGACTACCCCGATGGGCATTCAATACCGCAGCCGCAAGAAGTTCGGACCGCTGATCCTGAACTTCACGCAGCGAGGGTTCTCGTCCTGGTCCATCAAGATCGGGCGCTGGTCCTGGAACTCCAAGGCCCGTGCGCACCGCGTGGACCTGCCCGGCCCGCTGTCCTGGAAGCAGGACAAGTCCTGACCCTGGCTCAGGCCGCGGCGATCACCACGTCGCCGCCGAGCCGGCCGTGCTCCGGCCGCCGGGTCACCGACCCGGCGGCCAGCAGCGCCTGCACCACCCGGGTCGCGTCCGCCGCCCGGTAGACGGTCTCGGTCAGCGCGAAGGTCCGCAGCTCGGTCACCGTCGCCTCGCCCACCCCGGCCAGGTGCGCCAGCAGCTCGCGGCGCAGCGGACCGGGGTGCGGGTTCAGCGAGATGTCGATGAGGTGCCGCTCCGGATCACCCGGGTCGCGGTAGCGCACCCCGGCGTACTCGTCGACGGCCCAGAGCACGTCCTTGAAGGCCTCCAGGTTCTTGCCCGACTGGGTGGCGAACACCAGCACCGGACCGGGCTCCTCGCCGACCGCCAGCTCCACCGCGGCGACCAGCGGGAAGCCGGCGGCGCGCAGCTCCGCCCGGTAGTCGTCGGCGGCGAAGCCGGCCCCGGGCACCACGATCACCGCCTCCGCGGGCTTGCCCACCGTCAGCGCGGCGACGGTGCCGGGCTGCGGCGGCCCGCCCGCGGCGGTCGCATCCAGAAAAGCCAGCAGCGGTACGCGCGCCGCACCGACCGCCTTCAGCGCCACCGCCAGCCGGGCATCCGTGCCACCGGGAATGCTGTGGACGGTCAGCCCCGCGGCGGCGCCGGCCTCCCGTTGCGCCGCGGCGAGCAGCGCACCCACCTCGGTGACCTCCTCGCCGAGCGCGACCATCGTCAGCTCCCGCCCCCTGACCAGGTCGGACTGCTCCACGAAGACGCGCAGCGCGGCCTGGGCCAGCGCCGGGCCGGCATCGGCGTAACCGTGCACATAGGTGGCGCGGCGGGCCCGGTGCAACGCGGCGGGCGCCCACGCCTCGAGATGGCGGACGAGGATCTCACGCTTGACGTCGGCGACGCTGTCGGCGGTCATAACCGAGTTATACGGTGTCGGGTCCGCCCAGGTCAGCCCGGGTCGCCGCAAGACCGGTCTTGTACCGAGGGTGGCTGAGCAGACACTATGAGACACGTGGCACCTCCGCTCGCCGACCTCACCGCCCAGGCGCGGACCCTCACCTCCGCGGGCGATCTCGCCGGGGCCAGGGACGTGCTCGCCGACGCGCTGGACCCGGCCGACGCCGATCCGCGGCGCGCCTCCCCCGACCTGGCGCTGGCCGCGGCGTTGCAGGCCCGGATCCTGATCGCGCTCGGCGACCCGCACGCGGCCCGTACCTGGGCCGGCTTCGCGCACGCCGCCGAGGAGCACCTGCACGGCCCGCAGGACGAGCGCACGATCGCCGCGGCGGCCACCTACGCGGCCGTGCTGCAGCGGGTCGGCAACCACGGCCGGGCGGCGCAGCTCTACCACGAGCTGGTCCGGCAACTGAGCGCAGTGGACGGACCGCTGGCCGCCCGGGTGCTGGCCGCCGAGGCCGACCTGGCGACCGCGGAGCACGCGGCCGGCAACTGCACGCTCGCCCGGCACCGGCTGGCCGACGCCTGGGCCCGGCACCGCGAGGCGCACGGCGAGGAGTCCCCGGCCGGCATCAAGATGCTGGCCCGGCTGGCCGCGATGGAGCGCGACTGCGGCCACGACGGCGACGCGCTCCAGCACTTCAGCCAGGCCCAGGAGCTGTGCGCGCGGCACCTGCCGCCCGACCATCCGCTGGGCCGGCAGGTGGCCCGGCTGGCCGGGGCGGGGCCCGCGGGCCGGCACACGTGCGGCCGGGTGCAGCGCTCGACCGGCCCGGCGACCGGCGACCCGGAGGCGCAAGGTCCGGCGGCGGGCGTCACCCCGCCGACAACCGATCCGGTACGCCCGGAGCCGCCCGCACCGGGTGACCCGTCAGGCCGGCACGCCCGGCCGGAGCCCCCGATCGCGCTCCCGTTCACCGCCCCGGCGCCACCGACCGAGCCGGTCACGCCCGCACCGCCGCCGCGGGAGCCGTCGAGCGAGACGACGACGATCCTGACCCCGCCGCCGGAATCCCCGGCCCGGACGGCGACGATCCCGCCCCCGGAGCCGTCGGCCGGGATGACGACAGCACCGCACCCGCCACCGGAGCCGTCAGCCGAGACGGCGGCACCGCCCTTCGAGACGACCACGGCCGCGTCGAGCCCACCGCCGGCACCGCCTTTCGAGACGACCGAGGCCGTGCCGGGCCCGCCTTTCGAGACGACCGCGGCCACGCCGGGGCCGCCTTTCGAGACGGCCGCGGCCCCGCCGGGGCCGCCGCCGCCGCTGATCTGGCCGGCGCCGGAGACGGTGCATCCCGAGCAGGCGTACCCCCAGCAGGGGCAGCCCGAGCCCGACTGGTCCGAGCCGCCGCCGGCCACCTCCCCGGGCGCCTGGGGCAGCGGCCCGCCGCCGCCGGCCGAGAACGAGCCGGCCTGGCCGCCGCAGGCGCCCCAGCAACATCCGGTGATCGTGTCGCGCCGGCCGGCCGCGGCTGCCCCGCCCGGGCCCTGGCCACCCGACTCGCTCCCGCCGGCCGGGTATCCGCCCGACACCTATCCGCCCGGCCCCCGGCTGCCCGCCGACGACGCCATCGGGCCGGCCACGGATCGGCGGTTGCCCGTACCGGTGGAGCAGCCGGACCGGCGCACCAACCGGCACCCCCTGGTGCTGGCCGCCGTGCTCGTGGCCGGGATCGCGGCCGCGGCGGCGATCGTGATCGTGACGCTGCCGCGGGACGAGGCCGGGCCGGCCGCCGCCCCGGCGCAGAGCGCCACCACCGTGCCCGCCTCCCCCTCGCCGTCGGCCGCGCCGCCCTCCAACGCCGCCGTCGCCCCCACCGGCCTGACCCTGCAGGACAACCGGGACAGCGTCGCGTTGACCTGGCGCTACCCCAAGGGCTCCGAGGGGCCGGTGCTGATCTCCGGCGGCCGGACCGGGCAGGAGCAACGGGCGTTCCAGCAGCTGCCCGCCGGCACCACCGACTACGTCGTCTACGGGCTCAACCGGCAGAACAACTACTGCTTCTCGGTGGCGGTCGTCTATACCGTCGACCAGGTCGCCGCCTCCGAGGCGGTGTGCACCAAGCGGAAATAACCGACCCGCAACCCGGCAACACCTCAGCAACCACCGCGCGCGACCGATCGCAACGATTGCCGAGGACCCACCGGGGACTCAACGGGGAAAGCGGGAACGCTGGTGACGACGGAGGCGGCGGAGACGGCCGGTGCCGTGGTCGTGGACGAGCGGGCAGCGCTCGAGGCGACCCTGGCGGAGCTCGAGGCCCGCCCGGCGTCCCAGTTCCGGTCGGTGGCGGTGCCGGCCGCGGCGGTCGAGGACCGGGCCGGCGAGCTGGGCGCGGAGGACCTGGTCATGCGGGCCCGGCTGCTGCGCGCCATGTCGATGGTGCGGGAGGGCCGCTCCGAGCAGGGCGGCCAGCGCGCGCACCAGGTGCTGGCCTGGGCCCAGCAGCACGACCACCCGTTCCTGCTGGCCCGCGCGCACCGGGTGCTGTCGCTGTTCTACCGGCAGATCGGCGACCTCTCCGAGGGGCTCAGCCACGCCGTGCAGTGCTTCGCCAACCTCACCGACGACGAGCCGCTGAGCGTGCGGGCCCTGCACCTGATGCGGCTGGCCGTGGCGCTGGACGAGAGCGGTTCGACCGAGGAGGGCGACCGGCGGTTCCGGGAGGCGCTCACCATCGCCGCCGAGATGGGCGACCACGACCTGACGATGAACATCCTCAACAACATGGCCTACACGGCCTTCGAGAACGACGACGAGGCCGGTGCCCGGGAGCTCGTCCGGCACATGCACGAGGTCCGGGACCGCAGCGGGCGCGACTACGGCGCGCTCGAACTCGACACGATCGCCCGGATCGAGATGATGAGCGGCAACTACGCCGCGGCGGAGCAGACCCTGCACGTCATCCTCGACGGCGAGACCTCCGCGCTGCTCAGCCACGAGGGTGACGCCCCGGCGGTGTGCATCCTCACGCTGGCCGAGGCCCGCCGGCTGGGCCGCCGCTACGCGGCCGCCCAGGACGCCCTGGACGCGGCGGTGGCGCTGACCGAGGAGCGCGGCCTGGACCGGGTACGGGCCCAGATCCGCGAGGAGCAGGCGGCCCTGTTCGCCGCCACCGGCCGCTACCAGGAGGCGTACGACGAGCACCGCGCCTTCTACGCCGCGGCGAACGCCCTGCACTCGATGCAGCGGGAGGCGCAGGCCCGGGCGCTGCAGGCGGTCTTCGAGGCGACCGAGGCCCGCCGGGCCAGTGAGCACTTCCGGGAGATGGCCCACCGCGACGCGCTGACCGGCCTCTACAACCGGCGGTACGTCAACGAGCGGCTGCCCGCCCTGCTCAGCGAGGCGGTCGCGCAGCGGACCCCGCTCTCGGTGGCGATCCTCGACCTGGACCACTTCAAGCGGATCAACGACACGCTGTCGCACAGCACCGGCGACACCGTGCTGCAGGAGGTGTCGCGGCTGCTGACCGAGGCGGTGAGCGGGCCGATGATCGCCGCGCGGATGGGCGGCGAGGAGTTCCTGCTCGTGCTGCCCGGCATGGACGCCACCGAGGCGGCCGCACGCTGCGAGCGGCTGCGGCTGCGGATCCGGGCGCACCGCTGGGGCCCGATCACCGGGGTGCTGCCGGTGACCACGAGCATCGGCGTCACCACCAGCCCGGAGGGCCGGGCGAGCTCCTCGTCGCTGCTGTCGCTGGCGGACCGCAACCTGTACGTGGCCAAGCGCGAGGGCCGCGACCGCGTGGTGGCCGACCTATAGGTCCAGGTCGACCGTGACCGGATAGTGGTCGGAGGCGTACTCGGCCTCGTCGCCCCGCAGCACCCGGGCGTTGCCGGCGCGGGCCGCCACCGGCGCGCTGGCCAGCAGGTAGTCGAGCCGCATCCCGGTGGTGGCGAACTCGTGCCCGCCGCCCCGGGTGGTCGGCACGGTGAGCCCGGCGCCCTCCCCCGCCCTCGGCCACAGGTCGACGAAGCCCGCATCCTGGAACGCCGCGACAGCGCGGGTGTCCGCCGTGCCGTCCGCGGCCCGGTGCCGGCGGGCGTACGGCCCGCTGAGCGCCGCGAGCCGGGCGGTGTGGTCGGTGCCCGGGTCCAGCGAGTTCAGGTCGCCGGCGAGCAGCACAGGGCCCTTCGCGGGCCGGTGCCGGGCGGCGAGGAAGCGGGCCTCCCGCAACCGCCGGTACGGCGAGAACGGGTTCAGGTGGGTGCTGACCACCGTGAGCTGCCCGGCGGTGGTCGGCACCAGGACCGCCGCGGCGGCGTGGTGCAGCCGCCACCGCACGGCGGACCAGCCGACGATCCGCAGCGGCGGCCGGACCAGCACCGCGACCGGCTGGCCGAAGACCGACGGGGCCAGGAACGGCGTCATGCCCAGCGCACCGGCGACCTGCCGCATCCGCCCGCCCCGGAACCCGCGCAGCTCCTGCAGCGCGAGGATGTCCGGGCGTTCCCGGCGCAGCAGGCTCACCAGCGCGTCCAGCCGGCCGCCGCTGCCACCGGTCCGCACGTTCCAGGTCAGGAACCGGATCGTCACCGCACCGCCTCGGCGGCGCCGGACGGCACGCTCGTCTCGGTCAGGTCGCGGTCGGCGTCCCGCTCGGTCAGCTCACCGGCGTCCGCCCGGTTGCCCTCGGCCACGTCGGCGTTGGGCCGCAGCACGAACCAGAGCAGGGTGATCCAGCAGGCGGACAGCACGCCGGCGCCGAGGAAGTCGGTCGGGTGGTGCATGCCGCGGTACATCCGGGACAGCGCCACCCCGGCCGGCATGATCACGGCGAGCGCCACGAAGACCCATCGCCACCAGGCCCGGACCCGCGGCACGCACAGCACGGCGATGGCGGCGTAGAGGCACATGGTCGCGGCGATGTGCCCGGACGGGAACGACGAGGTGGGCATCTGCCCGTCGAGCTGCTCGACCGGCGGGCGCGGGCGGCCCACCGCGGCGGCCGTGGTGAGGAAGAGGCTCAGCTCGCCGAACATCGCCAGCACCACGAAGAGCACCGGCCGCCAGCGCCGCCACAGGGCCAGCACCAGCGGGCAGAACACCAGCGAGACGAGCAGGATCATGTGGGTGTCGCCGGCCTTGCTCCACAGGTAGCTGAGCTCGTCCAGCGACGGGTTCCGGAAGGTCTGCAGCCAGCGGACGAAGCCCTCGTCGGCGGAGCGGATCCAGGTGCCCTCGGTGTGGTTGGTGACGGCCCAGCCCAGCACGTACAGCACGCCGAAGATGAGGACCCAGCCGACCAGCAGCTCGGCCGCGCCGGCCCAGGGGTGCGGCAGCATCTTCTCCTCGTCCGGCGCCGGGGTGACGTCGCGCGCCGCCTCCGGCTCCAGCCCCTCCTCCAGCGGGCGGACGGGCTGGCCGACCTCGCGGCGCCAGAGCCGGAACGCGTACGCGGTGACGCCGAGCCAGGCGGCGCCGAGCAGCCAGCCGGCCAGCACGTCGGAGAGGAAGTGCACGCCGAGCGCGATCCGGGTGAAGCCGATCAGCGCGATGATCAGGCCGACCAGGGCGATCACGGCCTTGCGCCAGCGCGGCGCCACGGCGGGCAGGAAGACCAGCAGCAGCGCGCCGTACGCGACGAACGAGCCGAGCGCGTGCCCGCTCGGGAAGCTGTTGCCCGGCGCACCCGCCACCTGCACCTCGACCACCGGGCGCAGCCGGCCGACCAGGGTCTTGAGCGACGGGTCGAGCAGCAGCGCGCCGACCCCGGTGACGATCACGTAGACCGCCAGCCGGGTGCGCCGGCGGATCAGCAGCAGCGCGACGGCCACCGAGACCAGCCACATCAGCACCGGCCGGCCGCCGAGGTCGGTGACCGCCTGGAGCACCGTGACCACCGGCTTGCGCGGGGCGACGAGGTCGTTCAGCCCGTCGGCGACGCCGCGGTCGAGGCTCTGCAGCGGTCCCCAGTGCAGCCGGACCAGCAGCAGGAGCAGGCCGAAGCCGAGCCCCACCGCGATGACCGCGAGCAGGCCCAGCACGCTGCGCTCGGTGAAGTGCCGCAGGGGCGCCCAGCCGACCCGCTGGTGGATCCTGCCTTCGTCGGTGGACATCGTGGACTCCTGATCGATCGGGGACCGGCGCGGTGGTGCGCGGGACTTACCCGGATCGCTCGGTGCTCACACCGGTGTCGCGCTGGCGGGGCACGTCGCCGTCCGCGGCGTCCGGCTCCGGCGGGTCGAAGCCCTGCAGATCGGTGTCCGGGCCCGGCTCCCACTGGTCGTGCTTGGCGGGGCGGACCACCCCGACCCGCTGGGCCTCGAGCTGGGCGGCGAAGGACAGCCCGAAGAACAGCGAGATGCCGGTGAGGTTGGCCCAGAGCAGCAACGCCATGATCGCCGTGAGCGGGCCGTAGGTGGCGCCGAAGCCGTCGCTGACCCGCACGTAGCCGGCCAGCAGCAGGCTGGCCACCCACCACAGGATCGTGGACACGCCCGCGCCGAACAGCAGCCAGGTCAGCGCGGGCTGGTTGCGCCGCGGCGAGTGCCGGAACAGCAGGCCCACCGCGAAGATGATCAGCGCCAGGCTCAGCGGCCAGCGCACCAGGTTCCAGGCGGCCATCGCGCCGTCGCCCCAGTCGAACTGTCTGGCCAGCGACTTGCCCGCGGAGTGCCCGGCGACCAGCAACAGGAAGCCGAAGAGCGCGGGCAGGCCGGCGACCACCGCCAGGATCGCGGCGCGCACGTACTTCTTCAGCGCGGGCCGGTCCCGCTCGACGCCGTAGATGCGGTTGGCGCCGCGCTCGATCTGGGCCATGCCGGTGGTGAGCGCGAACAGCCCGGTGATCAGGCCCAGGGCCAGGGCCAGCTCGCCGGCCTCCTCGGTGCGCTCGTCGTCCTCGAGCAGCTCGGAGACCAGTGGCTCGCTGGCGCCGGGGGTCAGCGCGATGACGGTGTCCGCGACGACCTGGCCGCCCTCCTCGACACCGAGATCGGTGGCGAGGCCGGAGAGCGCGATCAGGAACGGCACGATGGCGAGGCAGAGCTGCAGGGCCAGCGCCCGGGAGTGGCTGAAGCCGTCCCCGTAGCGGAACCGGACGAACGCGTCCCGCAGCAGCGGCCAGCGGCCGTAGTGCCGCAGGGCGAGGAAGGCGTCGTCGGCGGACAGCTCGTCGCCGGGCATCATCCTGGTCTCGGGGACCGGTTCCGTGCTGCTCATGCGCGCTTCTCGGCCGCGGCGCGCACCCCCTCGGCGGCCCGCTTCGCCGCTGTGCTGTCGTAGGCGAGGTCCGGGTCACCGGCCGGCTGGGGCACGCAGAGCAGCAGCGCCCGGGGCCGGATCTGAATCTTCAGGGACTTGCCCGGGTCGATCAGGTCGCCGTCGAGCTGCCGGGGCTGCGGCCGGTTGCTGAAGATCTCGACCCGCTCCGCGGTGTAGGTCTCCATCCGCGGCACCCGCTTGCTGCGCCGCACCACGGCCCAGCCGAGCCGGGCCCAGTGACCGAGGCTGCGCGGGCTCAGCACGGCGATGTCGAGCTTGCCGTCGTCCGGCTGGGCCTCACCGAGCAGCCGGACGCCGCCCTGCAGCCGGCCCACGTTGCCGACGATGACCGAGCGCGGCCGCCGGGGCATGGGCGCGCCGCCGTCCAGCACGATCCGGACCCGCATCGGCCGGTCCCGCAGGTGCTTGGCCGCGCCGCCGACGTACGCCAGCCAGCCGATGTGTTTCTTGGCCGCGTCCGAGGTGCCCTCGAGCATCTGCGCGTCGAAGCCCATCCCGGCCATCACGGCGAAGCACTGGTCGCCGACCGCGCCGACGTCGATGCGCTTGCGGCCGCCGTCGATCGCGACCTGCACCCCGGTGGCGGCGTCGGTGCCGAGGCCGAGGTTGGCGGCGAGCAGGTTGCCGGTGCCCGCGGGCAGCACCGCCAGGGCGACGTCGCTGCCGGCCAGGGCGGTCACCGCGGCCATCACCGTGCCGTCGCCGCCGCAGACGAAGACCAGCTCGGCGCCGTCCGCGACGGCCCGGGCGGCCTGACCGCGGCCGGGGTCCTCCGGGGTGGTCTCCAGCCAGGCGGGCTCGGGCCAGCCGACGGTGGCCAGGCCCTCGGCGACCGTACGGCGCAGCAGGTCGAGGTCACCGACCTTGACGGGGTTGTACACGACGGCAGAGCGGGGTCCTGTCACGGCCGTAAGTGTGCAGGACCCACATCACAACGGCGACCCGGGCAACCGTGCGTTAGAGTGAATTGGCTAACTTGAACACGTTCAATTATCTGAACCAGTGGGGGGTGAGGGCCGTGTGGGTGCTGGTGAACCTGCTCGTCGCCGTCGGCATGCTGGTGGTCGTGCCGGCCGGGCTGCGGCTGATCCGGGACCCGGCGGTGGCGCTCGCCCGGGCCTGCTGGCCCGTGGGTGCGGTCGCCGGGGCGGTGAGCCTGTGGCTGCCCAGGGGGACGGTGGCCACCTCGCTGGCGACGGTCTACGCGATCGCGGCCGCCGTGCTGTGCGCGTACGCGGTCAGCCGCCCGGTCCGTCCCCGCCGGGAGTGGCCCACCGAGGCTGCCGTGCTCACCGCCCTGATCAGCCCGGCCGTCGCGGCGAGCGCGCTGGTCGCCGAGCGGTCCGGTTATCCGCTCTTCGGCTTCGAGCCGGGCGTGCTGGCGCTGACCGTCGCGCACTTCCACTTCGCCGGGTTCGCCGCCGCCCTGATCGCCGGTTTGGAGTCCTCGGTCCGGTCAAGGGTGGCGGCGGGGCGGTCGGACGGGCAAAGCCGTCTGACACCTGGGCGGGTCGCCGACGCGGCCGCGCTGACCGTGCCCGCGGGCACCCTGCTGGTGCTGCTCGGCTACTTCACCGCCGAGGTGGTCGAGCTCGCCGGCGCCCTCGTGCTGACCGCCGGCATGTGGACGGTCGGCTGGCTGACCTGGCGGTACGCCCGCACCGCGGCGCCGGACCGGTTCACCGCGCTGCTGCTGGGCTGCTCGGCGGTGGTGCTGGTGGCCTCCATGGCGCTCGCGGTGAGCTGGGCGCTGGGCGAGGCCACCGGGCTGCCGCACCCGTCGCTGACCTGGATGGCGGCGACCCACGGCGTGGCGAACGCGCTGGGATTCGCGGTCTGCGCCATGGTGGGCCGGCGCCGCGCCGGGGCATATCTGTAGGCACCAGGAAGGGATGTCATGAGTGAGTTGAGCTACACCGAGGTCGGCGCGACCCGGCACGAGCCGCTGCCCCCGGGCTACCGGCACCTGCACTACCGCACGGAGCTGGGCCGGGACGACTTCGCCGCCGCGGCCGAGGCGATCCTGACCTTCCGGATGCACCGCGGCACCGGGGCGCGGGTGCGCGCGACCGCCGACCGGGCCGCGCCCGGGGTGCGGCTCACCGTCGGGCTGGGGCCGCTGACCGTGCCGTGCGAGGTGGTGTGGACCGCCGAGGAAGACCGGCTGGCCGGCTTCGGCTACGGCACCTTGCCCGGCCACCAGGCCCGCGGCGAGGAGTCCTTCACCGTCGAGCGCGACGCCCACGGCCGCGTCTGGTTCGCGGTGACCGCCTTCAGCGTGCCGGCCCGGCTGCCGATGCGGCTGGGCGGTCCGGTCGCGGTGCTGGCCCAGCACGGGTACGCCCGCCTCTGCGCCCGCGCCCTCAGACGAGGGTGTGCGCGGTCCCGTACGGTTGGCTCGTGAGCGACACGAGCGTCACCTGGTGGGGGCACAGCACCATGTGGCTGGCCGACTCCGGGGTCTCGCTGCTCACCGATCCGCTGCTCACCGACCGGCTGATCCACCTGCGCCGGATGGCCGGGCCGACGCCGAAGCTGCCCGGCCCGCCCGACGCCGTGCTGGTGTCGCACCTGCACGCCGACCACTTCCACCTGCCGTCGCTGCGGGCGCTGCCCGGCGACCCGCTGCTGATCCTGCCGCGCGGCGCCGCCGCGTTCGTGGCCAAGGCCCTCGGCCGGCGGTGGGGCGAGCGCTGCGTGGAGCTGGAGCCGGGCGGCGAGACGAGGGTCGGCGCGGTGACCGTCCGCGCGGTGCCGGCCGCCCACGACGGCGGGCGCGGGCCGTGGTCGCGGCTGCGCTCGACCGCGATGGGCTTCGTGGTCGAGGGCGCCTCCCGCACCTGGTACAGCGGCGACACCGGCCTGTTCGACGGCATGGCGTCGCTGGGCCCGCTGGACCTGGCGCTGGTGCCGGTCGGCGGCTGGGGGCCGACCCTGGGCGCGCACGGGCACCTGGATCCGGTCGACGGCGCCGAGGCGCTGCGCCGGGTGAAGGCCGCCTGGGCGGTCCCGGTGCACTACGGCACGTTCTGGCCGGCCGGCCTGGGCCGGATCCGGCCGCACATGTTCCACGAACCCGGCACCGAGTTCGCCCGGCGGGCGGCGGTCACCGCCCCGGAAACCCGGGTCCGGGTCCTCACGCAGGGCGAGACGCTCAGTTTCGAGCCGGCCACGTGATCTCCGAGCTCGGCACCATGGGCTGGCTGGCGCTGGTGGTCGCCTTCGGCGCGATCGTCCCGGTGGTACCCACCGGCGCGGCGGTCAGCGGCGCGGCCGCCCTGGCCTTCCACAACCACCCGCTGCTGATCGTGCTGGTGATCGCCGCGGGCGCGGCCGGCGCGTACGTGGGCGACCTGGTCATGTACGCGATGTGCCGGGCCGGCGGCGAGCAGCTGGCCCGCCGGCTGCGCTGGCTGCGCGACGGCGAGCACCTGGGCTCGGTGAAGGAACGGCTGCAGAAGAGCCAGATACCGGTGCTGCTGGTCTCCCGGCTGCTGCCCGGCGGCCGGGTGCCGGTGCTGCTGGCGGCGGCCTTCCTGGGGCTGAGCTGGCGCACCTTCGTGGTCGCCAACGCACCGGCGTGCCTGCTCTGGTCGGCCGTCTACACCGGCATCGGGGTGGCCGGCGGCTCGATCTTCCCGGAGCCGTGGCAGGGCGTGGTCGCCGCGATCCTTCTGGTGCTGATCATCGGTCAGGCGGTCAGCCTGATCAGCAAGCGCCGCACCGCCCGCCAGGCCGACGCGAAGGCCGAGCCGGCCTGATCGCTCCCGGAGTGCAACCCCGATGTGCTCCGAAAGCCCGGTCCCCCGCCGTTGGTAGGGCATGCGGAGCCGCCTGCCGATCGCGCTGGCCCTCGCGGTGACCGTGGCCGCCGGGTTCCAGGCCGCGGTCCCCCATCTGCCGTCCCGCACCGGCCTCGCCATCTCCGACTGCCTGATCATGCTGGCGACCGGCTACGCCTGCGTGGGCTACTGGCGGCGCGCCTCGTGCGTCTCCGGCCGGGCCCGCGCGGCGATGATCTTCGGCGCCGGCGCCACCGGGATGTGGAGCCTGGCCAACGGCCTGTTCCTGGTGACCCGGGCCGGCCTGATCGGCACCACCGGCATCGCGATCGGCGGTCTGATCTCCATCTCCGCCACGGCGCTGCTTCCGGTGGGGCTGATCCTGGCCGGTGCGCGGAAGCGGGGCCTGGCCCAGCTCCGGCGCGTGATCGACATCGCCGCGGTGGCCGGCGCCATCCTCATCCTGGCGTGGCAGTTCATCCTCGCGCCCGCGGCCGCTGCCGGCGACCGCGCCTCGATCATCACGGCCCTGCACTTCATCATCCCGGAGGCGCTGGCCGCCGCGCTGGCCCTGGTCACCGCCTCGGCCAGCGTGCCGAGCCGGCACGCCCGCGCGTTGCACCTGCTGGCCGGCGCGGCGGTGGTGCTGGCCATGACCATGATGCTGAACGTGCACAACAGCATGACCCGCCAGACCTGGCACGAGAACGGCGTGGGCGCAGGCTTCGTACTCGGCGCGTTGCTCATCGCGCTCGCCAGCCGGCACGTCGTGCCGATGTCCGACCAGGGCGACATCCGCCGGCTGGTGACCAGCATCTGGGCGGCCCTGCCGTACCTTCCCGTGCTGCTGGCCGTGGTGGCCATCGCGATGGTGCAGGTGCGCACCGGGCGGCTGGGGCCGGTGCTGGTCTGGTTGATGCTCGGCACGTTCTGCCTGGTGTTGCTGCGGCAGCTGGCGAGTCTGCTCATGGTCGGCGGGATGGCCGCCGAGTTGCAGGAGCAGAAGGTGCGGCTGGCGTATCAGGCGCACCACGACGTGCTGACGGGCCTGCCCAACCGGGCCGCCTTCCAGGAGCGCGGCGCCGAGGCGGTGCAGGACGCCGACCGGGTCGTGCTGCTGCTGCTCGACCTCGACGGCTTCAAGCCGGTCAACGACACGCTGGGGCACGCCGCCGGTGACGAGGTGCTGGTGACGGTCGCGCACCGGCTCACCGCGACGCTGCGCCCGACGGACCTCGCCTGCCGGCTGGGCGGTGACGAGTTCGCCGTCCTGGTCACCGACCTCTCGGACGACGACATCCTGAGCCTGTCCCGGCGCGTGCTGGCGGCCATCAACGAGCCCATGACCGTCAACGGGACACCGGTCGCCGTCGGCGTCAGCATCGGCATCGCCACTTCGCGGCCCGGGACCGGCCGCTCCCTGGACGCGCTGCTGCGGCAGGCCGACGAGGCGATGTACGACGCCAAGGCGCACGGCAAGGGCACGGTCAGCTGCTACCGCGGCGAGGGTGAACTGCTCAGTACTTCAGGTGCTGGCGGGTCAGCATCGCGACCTTCTGCACCAGTGTGATGCCGCCGTCCATGCTCTGATTGTTGTGCGAGAGCACCGCCACGGACACGTCCACGTCGTCGTCGGAGGTCACCCGGCCGACCGTGTTCACCGCCCAGAGCCCGCCGTCCGCCGACCGGGTGTCCCAGCCGTTCTTGACCGTGGTCGTCTCGCCTGCCTTCGCGACCGCCGGCACGCCCCAGTCCTGGGTGGCGTCGACCGTGTTCATCAGCGTGAACACCTGCTTGCGCGCGGCCGCCTTCAGCGGCCCCTTGCTGTCCACCAGCTCCGACAGCAGCTTCACCTGGTCGTTCACCGTGGTCCTGGTCAGGCCCCAGGCGTTGTTGACCGTGGTCTCCTTCAGGCCCAGCCGCCGGTTGCACTTGCCGACCGCCGGGGCCTTGCCGAGCCGGGTGAACAGCGCGGTGGTGGCGTTGTTGTCGCTGAGCCGGATCATCGGCTTGGCCAGCGAGAGCTCGGTGGCCGACAGCCCGCGGCCGGCGTCCTGCGCCTTCAGCAGCGCGCAGGCCAGCACCTGGACCTTGACGATGCTGGCGGTGTCGTACTTCTTCGAGCCCCGGTAGGAATACCGCTGGCCGGTCTTCTTGTCGAGCACGGCGACGGAGAACTCCGGTGCGGTGGCCGCGTACTTCTTCAGCGCGGCGTCGAGCGCCTTGACGCGCTTGGCGCGTTCCTTGGCCGCGAGCTCCTCCGGGGTGGGTCCGGTCGGCGTCGGGGAGGCGCTCGGCTGCGGGTCGTCACCGAACGTGAGCGACTGCGGCAGCAGCCCGCCGCCGGCGCCGCCGCTGTCGTCCCGCATGCCCAGGCCGATCAGGGACGCGCCGCCCACGATCACCACTGCCGCCACCGCGAAGATCCAGAGCTGGGTTCGTCGCACCCATGCATAGTGCCGTGCCCGGAGCGGGATGCCAAAACCTACTACCGGTTGCATGATCACCCTTACGGTTTGTCACTGGACCCTCGGGGCACAATGGGCGCATGGCCCTGCTTCCGTCACCCGCCGCGCTCGTCGAGATCACCCGGTACGCGGTCGGCCAGGTGGTGGAGACCGCGGCCACGGTGGCGACCGTCCCCTTCCGGGTGCTCGGCGTGCTGGGCCAGACCGAGCTGCTGGTCAGCCGGATGACGATGCTCGCCGAACGCGCAGAGGGCCTGATCGGCCGGGTCGACGGCGTGGTCAGCGGCATCGAGGAGACCCTGCGCGACACCAGGGTGGTCATGGCGGCGGCCGCCCTGGCCGTGGACGAGGCCGGCGCCGTCGCCGCCCGGGCCGGGCTGCTGGTCGACGGCGCGGCGGTAACGGTGGACGGCGCCGCGCTGGCCGTGACCGGCGCGGCCACGATCGTCTCCGACGCCGGGCGGATCACCGACGCGGCGGCCGGGGTGGTCCAGCAGGCGTCGGCGACCTCGGCCGAGGCCCGCGCGCTGCTCGACGGGTACGGGCCCACGCTGCGCCAGGCGGCCCCGCTCGCCGCCCGGTTCATCGAGGAGCTGACGCCGGAGGAGGTCACGGCCGCGATCCGGATGGTCGACGAGCTGCCCCAGCTGCGCAAGCACCTGGTCGAGGACGTGATGCCGCTGCTCGGCAAGCTGGACCAGGTGGGGCCCGACCTGCACTCGCTGCTGGAGGTCACCAACGACCTGCACCTGGCGATCATCGGCCTGCCCGGCCTCAAGATGCTGCGCCGCCGCGGCGTCGAGCGGGTGGCCGAGGACGAGGCGAACGACCGCTAGCCTGAGCAGCTCTTATTTAAGTTTGTAAACATTGACGAAACACCAGGTGACGGTTAATCTCGCGGCACCGTGAGAGCGCTCTCACACTCGCCCGTGGTCCACCGCCGCGGCTCCGGCGACCCCCGTCCCCATCGGAGGCACCTGGTATGAATCCCCCGCTCCCCCCTTCCCCCGGCGCACACCGGCGACGGCGCCCCGGCCGGCTGGCCGGCTTCGCCACCGCCGTTGTCGTGGCGCTCGGCTCCGGCGCCCTCGCCGTCGCCGCGACCGGCTCCGCCGAGGCCGCGACCGTCGGCGCCGGCAGCTACACCGAGACCCTGCCGGCCGGCGCCAAACTGCCGACCGGCTGCGGCGACATCGCCACCAACCCGCGCCAGTTCCTCACCGCGAACGCGCCGGCCGGCGCCGTGCCCACCAACGACTGGTGGTCCTCGCTGGTGTTCAAGAAGGGCGACGAGTGCAACTTCTCCCAGCCCCTGTTCGCCCACCCGGCCGCGTACAAGCCGGTGGCGAGCGGGCTCGGGATCTCGTACCAGACCGACGCGGCGATCAGCGGCAGCGCGACCGGCCTCGGTGAATACCACTTCCCGTACGCGCAGCACGTGGTCGCCGGGGTGGCCGGGCTGAACGCGCCGCGGGCGCTGGTGGACGGCTGGACCGACTGGACGGTCACGCCGTCCTGGAGCGACGGCACCCGGACGCTGAAGGCGACCATCGGGCACGGCCTGCCGATGTCGTACTACCAGGTGACCGGCGGCGACGCGCTGATCTCCATCGTCGGCCCGCCGACGGTGTGGCAGAACAGCGGCAACCGGGTCGGCTGGTCGATCGGCGGGCACGACTACGTCGCGTACGGCCCGGCCGGGTCGACCTGGTCGCTGAGCGGCAGCACGCTGCGGTCCACGCTGGCCGGTCGCGGGTACTTCTCGCTCGCGGTGCTGCCCACCACGTCGGGCACCAGCACCGCCGACAAGACCGCGCTCGCCGACCGGTACGGCCAGGTCGCGCACAACCACGTCACCGGCACCCGGGTCTCGTACACCTACAACCAGGCGGCCGGGACGGTGAACACCACGTACGGCTTCACCACCACCGCCCGCGAGGGCAGCGGCTCGGGCACGGTCATCTCGCTCTACCCGCACCAGTGGCGCTACCTGTCCGGGGGCTCGCCGATCGCGCAGACCTACGTCTCGCCGCGCGGCGCCATGAAGACCGTCATCGGTACGCAGTTCCAGACGTCCATGAAGTACACCGGCGTGCTGCCCGAGGTCCCCGCGGTCGGCGACTCGTCCGGGGCCGACCTGTCGCAGGTCACCACGTTCCTGAACAACGAGCTGAACAACCCGGCTGACTTCAGGGGCGACGACACGTACTGGACCGGCAAGGGCCTGGGCCGGGCCGCCCGGATCGCGGAGATCGCCGACCAGCTCAACCTCACCGCGGTGCGCGACTCGGCGCTGAACGTGATCCGGACCCGGATCACCGACTGGTTCACCGCGTCGGCCGGCAAGACCTCGCGGGTGTTCTACTACGACAACAAGTGGGGCACGCTGATCGGCTACCCCGCGTCGTACGCGTCCGATGAGGACCTCAACGATCACCACTTCCACTACGGCTACTTCATCGCCGCGGCGGCCACGCTGGCCAAGTTCGACCCGCAGTGGGCCTCGACCGGGCGCTACGGCGGCATGGTCGACCTGCTCATCCGCGACGCCAACAACTACGACCGCGCCGACACCCGGTTCCCCTACCTGCGGGACTTCGACATCTACGCGGGCCACGACTGGGCCTCCGGGCACGGCGCGTTCGGCGCGGGCAACAACCAGGAGTCCTCGTCGGAGGGTCAGAACTTCGCCAACGCGCTGATCCAGTGGGGTCAGGCGACCGGCAACACCGCGGTCCGCGACGCCGGCATCTGGATCCACACCACCCAGGCCGCGGCGATCAACGAGTACTGGTTCGACGTGCGCAACGAGAACTTCCCGGCGAGCTGGGGCCACAACTACTCGGCCATCGTGTGGGGCTCCGGCGGCGCCTACGCCACCTGGTTCTCCGGCGAGCACGCCCTGGTGGTCGGCATCAACATGCTGCCGATGACCGGCGGGCAGCTCTACCTGGGCGATCACCCCGCGGCGGTGAAGAGCACGTACGCGGAGCTGGTGCGCAACAACGGCGGTGAACCGACGCTGTGGCGCGACATGCTGTGGCAGTACCTCGCGCTCGGTGACCCGGACGCGGCGCTGGCCAAGTTCCGGGCGAACTCCTCCTACACCTCCGAGGAGGGCGAGAGCAAGGCGCACACGTTCCACTGGATCCGGAACCTCGCCGCGCTCGGCCAGGTCGACACCGGCGTGACTGCGAACCACCCGCTGGCCAAGGTGTTCAGCAAGAACGGCGCCAAGACGTACGTGGCGTCGAACATCACCAACACCGCGCTGACCGTGACCTACTCGGACGGCCGCACCCTGGCCGTGCCGGCGGGCAAGACCGTCGCCTCCGGGGCCACGAACTTCTCCGGTGGCAACGCCAACGGCGGCGGCACCGTGACCACGCCGCCGACCACCACCCCGCCGACGACCACCCCGCCGCCCACGTGCACGACCGGACCGCTGCTCTCCCAGGGTAAGACCGCCACGGCGTCCTCCGTGGAGGCCGGCTACCCGGCGAACCTGGCCGTGGACGGCGACGCGGCCACCCGGTGGTCCAGCGCGTTCGCGGACCCGCAGTGGCTCCAGGTCGACCTCGGTTCGGCGCAGCCGCTCGGCCGCGTCGAGCTGACCTGGGAGGCGGCGTACGGCAAGGCGTACCAGATCCAGACGTCGGCCAACGGCACCAGCTGGACCCCGGTGGCGACGGTGACCAACGGCACGACCGCCGGCGCCGTCACCCACCAGATCTCCGGCACCGCCCGCTACGTGCGGATGTACGGCACCGAACGCGGCACGCCCTACGGCTACTCGCTGTTCGAGTTCAAGGTGTTCGGCAGCTGCGGGAGCACGACGCCGCCGACCACGACCGCACCGACGACCAACCCGACCACCACCCCGCCGACCACACCGGCCACCACCCCGCCGGCGGCGAACGCGTGGGCGGCGAACACCGCCTACGCGGTGGGCCAGATCGTCACCTACAACGGCGCCCGGTTCCGCTGCCTGCAGGCGCACACCTCGCTGGTCGGCTGGGAACCGCCGAACGTGCCCGCGCTCTGGGCCACCGCCTGACCCGCTGACCCGCCCTGCCGTTTCACCCCGCTTTCACGGGTGGAACGGCAGGGTGGGTGGCATGAATGAGCCGCTGACCCGACGTACTCTGCTCGCCGGTGGCGCCGCGACCGCGACGCTGCTGCTCCTGCCCGGCACCCCGGCGCAGGCCGGGACCGGTCTGCGCCGGCTGGAACGGCAGTACGGCGGCCGGATCGGCGCCGTCGGCATCGACACGGGCACCGGCCGGACCGTCGCACACCGCCCGGACGAGCGCTTCCCGCTGTTGTCCACCTTCAAAGCCCTGGCCGCGGCGGCGGTCCTGGACCGGGCCCGCGGCCGCGAGCCGGGCCTGCTGGACCGCGTCATCCACTGGACCGACGCGGACGTGCTGCCGAACTCGCCCGTCACCGCCGAGCACGTCGCCGACGGGCTCACCGTCGCGGAGCTGTGCCACGCGGCCATCACCCGCAGCGACAACCTCGCCGGGAACCTGCTGCTGGAGCGGATCGGCGGCCCGGCCGGGCTGACCCGGTACGCCCGCGGCCTCGGCGATCCGGTCACCTGGCTGGACCGCTGGGAGACCGAGCTGAACGACTGGTCGCCGGCCTCGCCCCGGGACACCACCACCCCGGCCGCCATGGCCCGCAACCTGCGCGACCTGACCGTCGGCCACGACCTGCACCCGGCGGACCGCGACCGGCTGACCGGCTGGCTGCGGGCGAACACCACCGGCGCCGCCCGGATCCGCGCCGGCCTGCCACCATCGTGGACGGTCGGCGACAAGACCGGCACCAGCACGGCGTACGGCGCGGCGAACGACATCGCGATCGTCCAGCCGCCGTCGGGCGCCGCGCTGATCCTGGCGATCTACACCAACCGCGACACGGCGACCGCAAGCCACGACGACACGGTCATCGCGTCGACGGCGACCCTGCTGGCGTCCGCGCTCGGCCGGCTCTGAGCAGTTCCCGCGCCGGATACTCGACGGTCTTGGGCCCGGCGACCAGGCGGGCGTAGAAGTCGTTGAGCAGCAGGACGGTGGGCCCGCACCGGGCGAGGAGGGCCCGGGCGTACGGCGGGAGGCCGGGCCCGCCGCCGCGGATCACGGCCGTGCGGTCGGCGCCGGGGGCGAGCCGGTGGCACAGCCAGTTGACCAGGTAGCGGTCGGTGTCCCAGCGGTCCCAGTCACGGTGCTGCTCCAGGAAGGCGGCCTCGGCGGGCGAGAGTGCGAAGGCGCGGTCCAGGGCGAGGCCGAAGTCGGCCAGGTAGAGCCGGTGGCCGTCGGTGAGAACGTTGCCGGGGTGCGCGTCGAAGTGCACCATCCCGTACGCCCGCAGCACGTCGGTGGCGGCCCGCAGCTCCCGCTCGGCGAACGCCGTGGCCCGCTCACCGTCGCCGGCGTCGAAGCGGTCGAGCAGCCACTCGTGCAACGTCCACGGTAGATGCTCGAGGAACAGGACGACGCCGGCGGTGGCGGCCCCGATGGCGGCGACGCGGCGGGCCACGGCGGGGTCGCCGTCCCAGTCGCCGAAGTCCGGCAGCGGGCTGGGCGGGCCGGGCAGGACACGCCAGTGGTGCAGCAGCGGGAAGCGGGGCGAGACGCCGGCGCGTACCCAGCCGGTGGTGGTGTGCTGGGTGGCCAGCTCCCGCCAGGCGCCGAAGCCGGTGGAGCCGACCCCGTACTGGTAGCAGGTGGGCAGTCCGAAGAGGTTGGCGGTGGAGCCGGTGTGCTCGGGCCGCCGCTCCAGGTCGGTGAGCGGGATCCGCTTGACGAACACCGGCACCCCGCCGACATCCAGCCGCGCGGTCCGCCCACCGATCCCCACACCCAGCGGCGTGCCGGCGTCGAGCCGGGCGGCGAGCGCATCGTCGTCCAGCCCGGCGAGCGTCGCGGCGACGGTTCGGTGGCGGTCCAGCCGGTTCTCGGTCACCCGGCGATGCTTCGCCATCCCGGGCGCCGGGTCAACCGGATGGGGGTCAGCGCGCGTACCCGGAAACGGTGTTGCCCTTGACCGCATAGATCCAGCCGCCGGTCACGACCACGTGGCCCCCGGCGACACTGCCGACCTGGGTGCCGGCGGAGGCGGGTCGGCCGGTCGCGGCATGCAGGATGCCGAGGGGCCTACCGCCGTCCACAGTGGTGTAGAGCAGGCCGCCGGCGCGCACGGGTTGCCCGGCATAACCCGCGAGGGGCGCCGTCCAGCGGAACCGGCCGGTCCGGGCGTCCAGCGCCTCGACCCGCTTCGCGATGGCCCGGTAGACCCGCCGCCCGTCGGCGGCGACGAGCGAACTCCCCCGGCGAGCGGCCGTCCACACGACGGCCCCGGTGGCGGCGCTGACACAGATCATGGCGTTGCGGCGGTCGGAGACGTAGAACCGGTCGCCGGTGGGGGTTGCCGCTCGTCCGGTCCAGGCGAGGGGCCGGGTCCAGAGCGGCTCGCCGGTGGTGATCGAGAGTGCGGACGTACCGGCGGCCCCGACCCGGCTGACGAGCACCCGGCCGGCGGCGGAGACCCCGGCGGAGGAATGGTCGGCGAGCTGCCAGAGCTGCGTACCGTCGGCCACCGCAAGGCCGACCACCGCCGGGCTGTCGGAAGCCGACTCGCCGGAGACGACAACGACGCCCCGCTCGACAACCAGCGATTCGACGGGGGCTTGCAGGGCGGCGCTCCAGACGAGCCGGCCGGAGGTGACGCTGAGGGCGCGGACGGTGCCGTTGGGGTCGCTCTGCGATTGGCAGCCGCTGTTGGCGACGATCAGCAGGCCGCCGGAGAGGGCTAGGTGGGGAGTGCTCTCATCCTCGGGATAGGGCCAGGTGAAACGCCAGGAGAGCCGGCCGGTGCCGGCTTGGAACGCGGAAATGCCGGTCTCCTGCGGGACGAAGAGGAGGCCATCGGCCAGCAGGGGCTCGGCGGCGCGGGCGCAGCGCTCACCGGCTTCGGGGAGGGCCACGGTCCAGCGCCGCCGGACGGCGTTGATGCTGGCGGCGTTGATGCTGGACTCGCCGGGGTTGTAGTAGGTGTCGGCAGGGCTGTATCCGGGCTGCGGCCAGGATGGTGCGGCTCGCTTAGGGCCGGGCGCAAACTCCGCTTCGGCAGCGGCGGCGGGTTGGGAATGGGTGGCCTGGTTGTCGGCGGTGGCGGCCCGGGCACGCGTGGCCCGGACGTAGGCAGCGGCTGCCTGAGCACGGATGGCCTGATCGTAGGCAGCGGCTGGCTGGGCACGGGTGGCCTGGTTGTCGGCAGTGACGGCCCGGGCACGGGTGACCTGATTGTCGGCAGCGGCCGCCTGAGCACGGGTGACCTGATTGTCGGCAGTGACGGCCCGGGCACGGCTGGCCTGCGCGTAGGCGGTGGCGGCCAGCGCGTGGCCGGGCACGGTCTGGGCTGAGCCCTGTCCGGCTTGAACCTGGGCGGGCGCGGCCTGCACCCGGGCCGGCACGGCCTGCACCTGGGCCGGCACGGCCTGCACCTGGGCGGGGCAGGCCAGGATGCCGGCGGCGATCAGGACCGCTCCGGGCCGGAGACGCAGAATCGGGACGGTAGACAAGGGTCCTCCATGAGGCGAGCGACTTGAACATCCGTAACGTAAACCGCAAAACCACCCTGAAGCCGCAGGTTGCCGCACCGTCACGCTCACGCCTGGTCGCGTCCGGTCGCGTCGGTCGCGTCGGGTCGCGTCCGCGAGAACACGGACGCGGTGCTCTCGTGCTGGCGGCCCTTGCGTGGGCACTCCTGACCCACGCCTCGCTACCTTGCGATAGCCGTGGACCCCGGTTGGGGATGACCGCCGTTAGCCGTTGCGCATTACTAAGACCGTCGGTGGTGATTCTCGCAATAGGGATGCGAGGCCCCGTCAAGAGGGATTTATCGAACGGGCGGGGATCGCCCAGAAGTTTGCAGGTCGCCTCGTTGGACGCCCAATGGGAGATTGCCCGCTATCGTGTCGAACCCTCCAAAGGCCGACGATATTGTGTTGATCTGCATGGGAAATGCGCGCCGGCTGCTCTCGATGGCTGAACGGCAGGAGACCGGCGACTTCCCGTCGGCGGCGCGGTCCGCTGCAATGTCGTGCGATGAGGGGCGGCGGCCCCGCGGACGGCTGGGCCGCGGACGGCAGGTGGGCGCCAGATTGAGACCCCGCGACCTGCCGCGCACGGACGGCGCCGGGTGCCACTGGTTTCGGCAGGCCCGGCGGTCTCAGCAGGCCCGGCGGTCTCAGCAGGCCCGGCGGTCTCAGCAGGCCCGGCGGTCTCAGCAGGCCCGGCGGTCTCAGCAGGCCCGGCGGTCTCAGCAGGCC
>NZ_JBITLX010000044.1:1849-8132 GCF_044465625.1 Actinoplanes sp. NPDC049599 | reverse complement strand
CCCGGCGGTCTCGCACGGCGCTGTGCGCCCTGCTCCCGCCGTCTGGGGTGGTTCACACGTTCGGACCGATGGTTCCGCGCGGCCCCGGACCGGTCTGGGCGCAGGTCGCTCAGCCCGCCCCGGCGCGCCGGTCGGGGTCGGGATTGGACGCGGCGGCGGGCGGTCGTCTGCGCCGACCGGGTCGGAGGCATGCGACCCTTCCCGCACGCGACGCAGCCGTTCGGCGTGGCGGCGTGCCAGACCCCAGTCGCGATGCCGCTGGTGCACTCGGCGGAACTCGTCACACTCGGGCGAATAATTGCGGGATGCAGTCCGGTCGCGCATAGCCGCCAACTCGGCCGTCGTGAACAATTGAAGCTGCCGCATGGGTCCATTATTCCGGCCCGGCCGACAATTTTCAGCCCTGGTCGGCACTCGATCATGCCAATCCGAAATCGGCGCCGAAATACCTCGGTCGCGCCGCACGTTCAGGCCTCACACCAGCCTTGCCGGCTATGCGTTGTCACATGAGGTGGGCCGAATCGGGCGAGACTCGAATTGCATGATGCATGCCGCATGCCCGCTTTCGAACACCAGCGCGCTCGGGAGCCGCAACAAGCCCTCGCCAGGAAATACCCCACGCCGGGAACCACCGCGAGCCTGGAGATACCCCAAGCCTGCAAACCATCTCGAGCCAGGAGATATCCGGAGGCCCGCAAACCACGACGAGCCAGCAGATACCCCATGCCCGGAACCACCACGAGCCAGGAGATATCCCAACGCTCGGAAACCACCACGAGCCAGCAGATACCCCATGCCCGGAAGCCACCACGAGCCATGGAGATACCCCCACGCCCAAAACCACAGTGGGCCGCCGCGAAGGAGGGGACGCCCACAAGCGGTTGGGAACCACAAGGAGCGCCCGCCGACAGGCACCCCCGCTCGGTCCACAACAGCCGGTGCGACCAATCCCGCCGCGAAGCATTCGCCCTTACGAGCCGAGAGCGGGCCCCGTCTACCCGATAGCCACCGTCAGGTTGGTGAGCTCATACGACGCGATCTCCTTGCGAATACCCACCCTCGGTGGCGTCACCATCCGCAGGCCCGGCATCGCGAACAGCTTCCGCAAGAAGATATCCGTCTCCTGGATTGCGATATAAGCCCCCGGGCACCGATGCGCCCCATCGCCGAACGACAGCCCCGCGTCCCCCACCCCCTCCGCCAACGGCCGGGCCGGGCATACCGCTCCCGGGTCCTGGCCCACCGCCTCCGGGTCCAGGTTCGCCGCCGCCACCCCGATATCCACCCTGGCCCCCGCCGGGATAGTCACCCCACCCGCCCGGATCTCCGCCGTTGTCCAGCGGGCCAGATTGGCCACCACCGGTTCCAGGCGGAGGATTTCGTGCAGGATCGCCACGCGCTGCTTGTCGTCGCCTTCGCGGTACGCCTCGCGCAGGTCATCGTCCGTGAACAGGTGCCAGGCCGCCAGCGTGATGAATTCGCGGGTTGTCACCATTCCCGCCGCTGCGAAGGTCACGCATTCGCCCAGGATTTCACTGCTTGTGCAGCCTTCGCTCAGCAGATGGCTGATCAGGTCGTCCTTGCTCTTCGCGCGGCGGGCCTTGATGGCCGGGCGGACGTCGCGCCAGAAGAACAGCGCCATGTTGGTGTTGGAGCGGATTTCCTTCCACGAGCGGATCAGCCGGTTCGGGCTTTCCTTCTCCTCGAAGAAACGGTCCAGCCGGCGGGCCATGCCCGGGCCGCTCTCGGTCAGGCCGATGACTTCCGCGGCCACCGCCACCGCCAGGCGGAAGGACAACTGCGAGAGGTCCGCGGTGCCCCGGCTGCGGAGAGTCTCGCACTGTTCGTCGGCGAGCCGGTCCATCAGGGACGCGTACGCCGTTTCGACGCGTCTCGGGGTGAAGTATTTCGCGGTCTGGCGGCGGTGTTCGCGGTGTTCCGGGCCGTCGCGGTAGAGCACCGGCATGCGCATCCGGCCCTGGAGTTTGGCCGCGTTCTCCACGCCGAAGCCGGCCTGCCGGGTTTCCGTGCTGCGCAGCATCGCGCGGGCGGTCGCGAAGTCCTGGATGTGCCAGACGTCGTCGGCTCCGGCGTGGACCGGGCAGCCGGGAGCCAGGTCCCCTCGTGCGATTTTGCGTTCGGACTCGACCGGGGTCTCAGCTGACATGGCATTGATTCTCGTCGCTTTGCCGAGCGGTGTCATCATTGTGCACCGGCACGGCAGAAAGGCCCCACCCTCGCGGGTGAGGCCTTTCCGGTTGATGCACGAGTGGATCAGAAGACCGAGACGCCGTAGACGTTCAGGGCCTCGACGACCGGCTGGAAGTACGTGGTGCCGCCGGAGGAGCAGTTGCCGCTGCCGCCGGAGGTCAGGCCGTACGCGGTGCTGCCGCCGTAGAGGGAGCCGCCGCTGTCGCCCGGCTCGGCGCAGACGGTGGTGCGGATCAGGCCGGAGACCGAGCCCTGGGCGTAGTTGACCGTGGTGTTCAGCGCGGTGACGCGGCCCGAGTGCAGGCCGGTGGTGCTGCCGCGGCGGTACACGGTCGTGCCGACGGCGGGGGTGCCGGCCGACGTGATGTCCACCGAGCCGACGCCACCGGTCTTGGTGATGGTGGTGTTGGTGTAGCGGACGATGCCGTAGTCGTTGCCCGGGAAGCTGGTGCCGGCCCGGGTGCCCAGCGTGGTGGAGCCGTTGGTCCAGGTCGTACCGGCGTTGGTGCAGTGGCCGGCGGTCAGGAAGTAGTTGGTGCCGGCGCTGTTGCGCACGTTGAAGCCCAGCGAACAGCGGCTGCCGCCGGTGTAGATGGCGTCACCACCGGAGATCGTGGTCCGCAGCGTGCCGGGGGCCGCCTCGAAGGAGGCCTTGTCACCGAGCTTGGCGACGAGCGCCTTGACCGCGGCGAGCTTCGCGCCGGTGACCGTGCTGTCCGCCGTGACGACGATCTTGTTGCTGACCGGGTCCAGGCCGAACGAGGTGCCGGGCGTGGTGAGCTCGGCCTTCAGGGTGGCGTCGGCGGCGGCCAGGGCGGCGCCGCTGTTGGTGACGTAGCGGGGGATCGCGCCGGCGGCACTGACCGACTTGGCAGCGGCGGCGTCGGTCACGTTGACCACGACCTTGCCGGCCGAGTCCACGTACGAGCCGGCGGCAGCCGCACCGAGCTGGGTGTCGATCTTGCTCGACAGGGCGGAGGGGGCGAAGGACGGGTCGGCGGCGGGGCCGACCGGGGCGGCAGACGCGGGTGACGCGAACGCGCTGCCCACCAGCAGCACGGCGGCGAGGCCGACGATCGGTCGGCCAAGCTTCGAGCCGGGGTTACGCACAGGTTCCTCCCAGGGGGACGGGGGTACGCCGGGGATCTCCGGAGTACCGGTGCCTCCCTGAGTATTGAGCGGTTTCGATACGGACTCAAGGCTGATCAATGTTTCCACAATGTGACGAAGATGCCCGTCAAAGCACCCCTGAACTGCGGAAACAGTCGCGTCATATCACCGGGCTATGCACATTTCGGGATGCCGGAACGGCGTACCGGGGCTCATGCGGCCATCCGCAGACCGGCCGGGATGCGCAGATCGGTGACCAGTCGGCGGGCCTGCGCGCGGATCTCCGGCACCGCGGTGGTCTCCCACCGCGCGCCCCGCCGCAGCGCCCCGATGACCCAGAGCCGGTCGTGCGCCCGACCCGCGGCGCCGACCAGCCGGCCGACCGGGTCGATGTCCAGGCCGAGGCCGTGCGGGCCCACCCGGGCCAGGCCCGCGGCGAGCAGCCCGCCGATCAGCGGACCGGCGGCGCCGGGGAGCCGGCCGGGACCGGCGCAGTTGACCACCGCGGCGAAGCCGGCCAGCCCGGGCCAGGCCGCAACCCCGCCGGCGCGGATCTCCAGCAGCCCGGCGGCGCGCAGCTCCACCACCCGGGCCGCGACCGCCGGCGCCATCCGGTGCCGGTGACACTCCCACGGCCGGGCCAGGTGCCGCAGGAAGGCGTCCTGCTCCCCCGGCGTGAGCGCACCCCACAGCTGGTCCAGCAGCGGGCGCAGCCCGTCCACGATGGGCCGCCAGTCGCCCGCCTCACCGGCGGCGGCGCGGACGGCCCGGACCACGTCGCGCAGGGTGGCGCAGTCGTCGAGCGCCGGCACCGTCGGCGGGGCCGCGTCCGCGGTGTGGGTCAGCGGCAACAGGCCGCGCCGGCTCACCGCGATCACGGGCGCCGTCCGGCGCCCGTCGGCGGTCAGGGTCAGGGCCACGTCGACGGCCGTGAGCCCGGTGCCGACCAGCAGCACCGGCCGGTCGGCGGGCAGCGCCTCGAGGACCCCGGTACGCCACGGGTCGGTCACGTACCTCCGGTGGTCGATCCGCTGGCGGGCGGCGGCCGGGCCACCGGTGGCCAGCACCACGTGGTCGGCGCGCACCGCGCCGCCGTCGTCCAGCGCGACAGTGCCGTCCGGGGTGATCGCCGCCACCCGGGCCCGGTGCACTCGTAGCCGGCCGGGGTGGGCACGGGCCGTCTCGTCGAGCACCGAGCGCAGATAGCGGCCGTACTCCGCGCGGGGACGGAAGGCGTCGGCGGTGGTGCCGGCCCAGCGGGCGAAGTGGCCCGGGTCGTCCGGGTCGGCGCTCATCGCCCCCGCCCGCGAGTTCAGCAGGTGCCACGGCCGGGCGTTGCCGTACGCGACCCCGCCCCCGGGTTCGCCGGGCCCGATCAGCACCACGTCGTCCTCGCCGCCCCGGAGGAGCTCGCGGGCCACCAGGACCCCCGCGCATCCTCCGCCGACCACTGCCACCGCACGACCCATGACGCCCCCTAATCTCCTATCAACACGATAGGCAAAACAGGGTTTAGGCGCCAGCGACCCGCCGCGTTGGCGCCGGCTCAGACGTCGGCGAACGTGATCTGCGCGTCGTCGGACAGCCGGTAGCCGACACCGTAGACCGTGGTCACGAACTCCGGGTCGCCGAGCTTGGTGCGCAGCCGGCTGACGTGCACGTCCACCGTACGGACGGTGGTATGGGTGTGCCCCCAGACGTGGCCGAGGAGCTGGCTGCGGCTGAACACCTGACGCGGGTTGCGGGCCAGGAAGAGCAGCAGCTCGTACTCCAGCCGGCTCAGGTCCAGCCGGCCGCCGTCCAGGGTCACCGTGCGCGCCCGGGTGTCGAGCTGGAGTCCGGTCACGTCGGGCCGCACCGCCGGCGGCTGCCGCTCGGCCGGCGAGAGGTCGACGTCCGCGCCGGGGCCGGCCGCCGCGACCAGGTCGCGCAGCGCTGCGAGGACCCGTTCGCCCTCCTCCGAGCCTGGTGCGCCCAGGGTGATCGTGACGGTGACCGAGGAGTCGGGGGTGGTGACCGCACGCAGGCGGGCGGCGCGGGAACGACCGGCACCACGGCGGACCGGCGCGGTGCGGGCGTGGGACAGATCGGCGACAGCGAGAACGGACATGGTTTCCCCTTACGGAGGAGGTGGCCGCCAACCGGGTCCCGGCCGACGTCTGAACAATACTTTTCCCATGTATGGGATAGGTTTATAGACGCACAGGTGCGCCGATGGATCATCCCTTCGGGCTACCGGGGCGCTCGCGCCGCGACGGGCGGCGGGCGCGTCGATCACCGGTCGATCAGCAGGCGCGACACCGTGCGCTCGCGCATCGGAGAAGATCGATGGCGAGGCGGGACGTGAGTCGTACGTCGCGCAACTGCATGTCCCCAATCCTTCACTCTCGGCTGTCGAGGGTCAAAACAAATCCACCATGCGGGAGTATTTTCGAGGTAAAGCATCGACGCAAGAAAAGGTGACGGCACGCACAAAAAGCGTCCCGTTCAGGGGGCCACCGGGCGGCGATCTCCGCACGGACCGCGGGCAGCACTTCCCGGCCGCAATCGACGGCGCGTCCCGCGGATCGTAACCCCGGATCGGGAACGTGGTCTCGCCCTGGTCGTGATGGTCGATCAGCGCCCGGCGACCGTGCCGGGCGTGCCGACCGACACGGTGGAGTCGCCGGCCCGCGCCGCCGGCCCGCGCCGCCGGGCCGCGCCGCCGGGCCGCGCCGCCGCCATCCACAGCGCCTGATGGTGCCGCTTCCCTCCACAGCGCGGTCGTGCCGACCACCATCCACAGTGCCAGGTTGTGCCAAATGCCCATCCACAGTCCCCGGTTGAGCCGATGCCCGTCCACAGTCCCCGGTCGAGCCGATGCCCATCCACAGTCCCCGGTCGAGCCGATGCCCATCCACAGTCCCCGGTCGAGCCGATGCCCATCCACAGTCCCCGGTCGAGCCGATGCCCATCCACAGTC
>NZ_JBITLX010000044.1:0-1751 GCF_044465625.1 Actinoplanes sp. NPDC049599 | reverse complement strand
CCCCCGGTCGCGCCGGTCGCGCCGGTCGCGCCGGTCGCGCCGGTCGCGCCGGTCGCGCCGGTCGCGCCGGTCGCGCCGGTCGCGCCGGTCGCGCCGGCTCGCGGCGGCCGTGGGCAGCCGCGGCGAGCCGGCGTTGGCAGGACCGCCCGGCTCACCGAAAGAGACGGCTCGGGCCGATCCGGCCCAGGATCGCGTGCGCCCGCTCCCAGGCGAGCCCCTCAGTGGCGCCCCAGGATCGGCAGGCAGGATCCCCAGGAATGGGACGACCCGGACGATCTGGGATGTCGCGGTCCACGACGGCCTCGGCGAGCCGCGGAAAGCCGGTCGCACGCCGAGCACCAGGCCGATGCTGCCGCGCGATGGTCAGCCCGGTCGCGGCCCGGACCGCCGAGTTCCTCCGGGTGCTGTGCGTCCCGTGGACCGGCGAGCCGTTCGGCTTCGCCGGAGAGCGCTACCGGGTCGACGACGCGGGAGCCGCCCGCCCCGGTGCGCCGATCATCATCGGCGGACCCCGTGGACACGCTCCTGACCTGGGCACCGGCCGCGGTGCGAGCGCTGAGCCGGCTCACGTCATCACCCGGGACACCTCCGGCGAGGCGTGGGCCGCTGGGCACGCGTCCACAGTGCTCAAGGTCGGCACAGGTCTGCTGACGCCGCGCGACGCCGCCACGGCCCCGTGGTGACGGCGGTCCGCGAGGCGGACCTGCTGCTGGGTGAGCTCATCGCGCCGGCGCTGCCAGTGGTGGAGGCTGAGCTGCCGGAGTCGGCCGTATTCGCGGCGGCCCCCGGCGGCTGGTTGGCGGTGGCTTGGCACCATGACCCGATGGAAATCATCATGACCGTGGCGCTCGTCGTGCTGCTGGCGGGCCTGATCCTGCTGGGCCTGGCGTCGTCGGCGAACTCCCGCCGGGAACAGCAGCGGGCGGCGGCGCGGCTGCGGGCGATCGAGCAGAAGCTGGACGCCGTGGTCGCCCACCTCGGGGTCACCGTGCGCGAGCGGGAGCTGCCCGAGGTGCTCCGGCTGATCGTCGCGGACCAGCGGATCGCGGCGATCAAGGCCTACCGCGATGAGACCGGGGCGAGCCTGCTCGAGGCCAAGAACGCCGTCGACGCGCTCGCCGCCCGGCACGGACGGTGAGCGCGTCCCCGGCCGCTCCCCCAGCTTGGCGGCGCCGACCAGCAGCGCGGCCACCACGCACGTGCCGAAGGTGAACGAGCGGACGTCGAGCGGCACGTCCGGGTCGAGGTCGACGAGCTCTTCCATGACGGTCGGGCCTCCTTTCCGGGTTGTCACAGCGGCCTCCAGGGCGCGTGGTCGATGAAGGAGCCGGTGGGGCTGGGCAGGGCGATGTCGTAGACCTTCTGCCGGGAGACACCGAGGCGGCGATCAGGGCGACCGCGAGGTGGCCGCCGAACGCCTCGGCCCAGCCGGCGGCCGCGGCGAAAGCTCGCCGCGGGGCCACCGGCGGCCCGCGGCGAAGAGCCCGTCGCGGCCGCCGGCGAGGGCCGCGCGCACCTGCTCCGGCGTTACGCCGGCCGATGCGAAGCGCGCACGGACCGGTGGCCGGCCGTCGGGCGAACGGTGCCCCAGGACGGTGTCCCAGTCACTGTCAACCCCGGGTGACACCTGTCCTACGCGGACCTGCTGGACGTGGCCGCCTAGACGAGTGATTCCTAATCTTGGTCGGTGAGCGGCGTGGCGGGTTGATCGGGACGAGAAGGGAGGGCATCGATGGTTGTTTGTGAAGACA